>NZ_JBEXNO010000046.1:0-58182 GCF_040611175.1 Streptomyces sp. NPDC003036
GCGGTCACCTCGACCTTCCCCGTCGTACGGTCCTGCACGGGCTGGTTGATCCCGCGGTGGCCGTACTTCAGCTTGTAGGTGCCGAAGCCGAGCGCCCGGCCCAGAATCTGGTTGCCGAAGCAGATACCGAACAGGGGCGTCTTGCGCTCCAGGACGGACTGCATGAGGGCGACAGGGTGGTCGGCGGTGGCGGGGTCGCCGGGGCCGTTGGAGAAGAACACACCGTCGGGGTTCACGGCGTACACGTCGTCGGCGGTGGCGGTGGCAGGCAGCACATGCACCTCGATGCCACGCTCAGCCATCCGATGCGGGGTCATGCCCTTGATGCCGAGGTCAATCGCCGCAACGGTGAACTTCTTCTCACCAATCGCCGGGACGACGTACGGCTCACTCGTCGCCACCTCGGCCGACAGATTCGCGCCCTTCATCTGCGGCTGCGCCTGGACCTTGGCCAGCATCTCGGCGTCGCCGCCGATCGCGTCGCCGGAGAAGATGCCGACGCGCATGGCGCCGCGCTCGCGCAGGTGGCGGGTGAGGGCGCGGGTGTCGATACCGCTGATACCCACCACACCCTGAGCCGCGAGCTCCTCATCCAGCGTCCGCGTCGCCCGCCAGCTGGACGGGATACGGGCGGGGTCGCGGACGACGTAGCCGGAGACCCAGATCTTCTTGGACTCGGGGTCCTCGTCGTTGACGCCGGTGTTGCCGACGTGCGGCGCGGTCATCACCACCACCTGCCGGTGGTACGACGGATCGGTCAGCGTCTCCTGATAACCGGTCATACCGGTGGAGAAGACGGCCTCGCCGAAGGTCTCCCCCACGGCCCCGTAGGCGCGGCCGCGGAAGGCGCGGCCGTCCTCCAGGACGAGTACGGCGGGAGTCTTGGCAGCTCCCCTTGTGGAGGTGGTCATCGTGCGGTGCCTTCCGTCGTAGTGATCATGGTGTTCAAGGTGTCGACCCAGGTGGCGTGCTCCGCCGCCCGGTCCGAGCGGAAGCCGGAGTCGATCAGCTTCTCGCCGTGCGCCCAGGTGACGATCAGCAGACCGCCCTCGGCGAGGACCTTGCCCGCGATGCCCTTGTCGAGCCGGGCCTCGCGCAGCCGCTCCGCCGGGACGAAGAAGTCGCGCGCCCCGGGGCGTACGACCGCCAGGCCCGCGTCGGTGAGCGTCAGCTCGACGCGGCTTCGGGTGCCCAGGCCGTGGGCGACGATGCGGTCGAGCCACTGCCCTGCGGTGGTGGAGCCGTGGTAGCGGCCGCTCATCGTCAGTTTCGGCTCACCGGGCGCGTCCGGCATTCCCGGCAGGTCCGGGAGGTCCGATTGGAGGGTGCCGCGCCATTTCCAGCCCTGGCGCATCAGCCAGTAGACGAAGGCCACGAAGAGGAGCAGTCCGGCGACCCAGCCGAGCCGGGCGGCCCAGTCGGTCACCTCGGCGGATTTCTGTTCCGCCGCCAGTTCGAAGAGTGTCACGCCAGCTTCCCGTCCATGAGCGTCGCCCGGCCCCGCAGGAAGGTGTGGGTGACACGGCCCGGCAGCTCGCGGCCCTCGTAGGGCGTGTTGCGGCTGCGGGAGGCGAAGCCCGCGGGGTCCACGACACCACGGTATGCCGGATCGACCAGGGTGAGGTTGGCGGGCTCACCAGCCGAGACGGGGCGGCCGTGGCCGGTGGCGCGGCCGATCCGCGCGGGCGCGAAGGACATGCGGTCGGCGACGCCGGCCCAGTCGAGCAGCCCGGTCTCGACCATCGTGTGCTGGACGACGGAGAGGGCGGTCTCCAGGCCGACCATGCCCATGGCGGCCGCGGCCCACTCGCAGTCCTTGTCCTCGTGCGGGTGCGGGGCGTGGTCGGTGGCGACGATGTCGATCGTGCCGTCGGCGAGCGCCTCGCGCAGCGCCATCACGTCGCGCTCGGTGCGCAGCGGCGGGTTGACCTTGTAGACGGGGTTGTACGAGCGGACCAGCTCGTCCGTCAGGAGGAGGTGGTGCGGGGTGACCTCGGCAGTGACGTCGATGCCGCGGGACTTGGCCCAGCGGACGATCTCGACGGACCCGGCGGTCGACAGGTGGCAGATGTGCACGCGGGAGCCGACGTGCTCGGCGAGGAGCACATCGCGGGCGATGATCGACTCCTCGGCGACGGCCGGCCAGCCGCCGAGACCGAGCTCGGCGGAGACGACGCCCTCGTTCATCTGGGCACCCTCGGTGAGGCGGGGCTCCTGGGCATGCTGGGCGACGACGCCGCCGAAGGCCTTCACGTACTCGAGAGCGCGGCGCATGATCACGGCGTCGTCGACGCACTTGCCGTCGTCGGAGAAGACGGTGACGCCGGCGGCGGACTCGTGCATGGCGCCCAGCTCGGCGAGCTTCTTGCCCTCCAGGCCGACGGTGACGGCCCCGATGGGCTGCACGTCGCAGTAGCCGTGCTCCTGGCCGAGCCGGTAGACCTGCTCGACCACACCGGCGGTGTCGGCCACCGGGAAGGTGTTGGCCATGGCGAATACGGACGTGTAGCCGCCGCCGGCGGCGGCGCGGGTGCCGGTGAGGACGGTCTCGGAGTCCTCGCGGCCCGGCTCGCGCAGGTGGGTGTGGAGGTCCACCAGGCCGGGCAGCAGGATCTGCCCCTCGGCCTCGACCACGGTCGCGCCCTCGGCGCTCAGCCCGCTGCCGACCTCGGCGATGGTCTCGCCGTTGATCAGGACGTCCTGGGCCTCGCCGCCCAGCACCCGCGCACCACGGATCAGGATCTTGCTCATGGGTCTTACTTCTCCTCGGTACGGGGGTTGGCGACGGCGGACTCGTTGCCGCCCAGCAGCAGGTAGAGGACGGCCATGCGGATGGAGACGCCGTTGGCGACCTGCTCGACGACCGTGCAGCGGCCGGAGTCGGCGACCTCGGCGGTGATCTCCATGCCGCGGACCATGGGCCCGGGGTGCATGACGATGGCGTGCTCCGGCATCTTCGCCATGCGGTCGCCGTCCAGGCCGTAGCGGCGCGAGTACTCGCGCTCGGTGGGGAAGAACGCGGCGTTCATGCGTTCCCGCTGGACGCGCAGCATCATCACGGCGTCGGACTTCGGCAGGGTGCTGTCGAGGTCGTACGACACCTGGCAGGGCCAGGTCTCGACGCCGACCGGGACGAGCGTGGGCGGGGCGACGAGGGTGACCTCGGCGCCGAGGGTGTGCAGCAGGTCGACGTTGGAGCGGGCGACCCGGCTGTGCAGGACGTCGCCGACGATCGTGATGCGCTTGCCGGCCAGGTCCCGGCCCAGACCCGCGTCGCGGCCGACCAGGCGACGGCGCATGGTGAAGGCATCGAGCAGCGCCTGCGTGGGGTGCTGGTGGGTGCCGTCGCCGGCGTTGATGACGACGGCGTCGATCCAGCCGGAGGTGGCCAGGCGGTACGGGGCGCCGGAGGCGCCGTGCCGGATGACGACGGCGTCGACGCCCATCGCCTCCAGGGTCTGCGCGGTGTCCTTGAGGGACTCGCCCTTGGAGACCGAGGAGCCCTTGGCGCTGAAGTTGATGACGTCGGCGGAGAGGCGCTTCTCGGCGGCCTCGAAGGAGATGCGGGTGCGGGTGGAGTCCTCGAAGAAGAGGTTGACCACGGTCCGGCCGCGCAGGGTGGGCAGTTTCTTGATCGGCCGGTCGGCGACCCGGGCCATCTCCTCGGCGGTGTCGAGGATGTGGACGGCGTCGTCGCGGGTGAGGTCGGCGGCCGAGATGAGGTGGCGCATCATCGGGGGTGTTTCTCCGGGTTCGTGGAGTTCGAGGGCCGAGGCGAGTCCTGCTGCGGGGGCCCAGGAGACGTGCGGGGGCGCAGCGAGGCCGCGCGCCGTACGAGGGGGGCGTACGGGGCGTGCGTGCTACCGCTCGGCGGCCGGGGTGGTCTCGCGGACGCCGAGCAGCACGGCGTCGCGGCCGTCCTCCTCGGCGAGCTGGACCTTGACCGTCTCCCGCAGCGACGTCGGGAGGTTCTTGCCGACGTAGTCGGCGCGGATGGGGAGCTCGCGGTGGCCGCGGTCGACGAGGACGGCGAGCTGGACCGCGCGGGGGCGGCCGAGGTCGCCGAGGGCGTCGAGGGCGGCGCGGATGGTGCGACCGGAGAAGAGCACGTCGTCGACGAGGACGACCAGGCGGCCGTCGATGCCGTCACCGGGGATCTCGGTGCGGGCCAGCGCGCGCGCCGGGCGCATGCGCAGGTCGTCGCGGTACATGGTGATGTCGAGGGAGCCGACCGGCACCGTGCGTCCGGTGATCTGGTCGAGCTTGTCGGCGAGACGGCGGGCGAGGAACACGCCCCGCGTGGGAATGCCGAGCAGGACCACGTCGTCGGCGCCCTTGGCACGTTCGACGATCTCGTGGGCGATACGGGTCAGAACCCGGGCGATGTCGGGGCCCTCAAGAACAGGGCGCGCCGCATCGGACTGCTGAATGGCGTCCATACGAAAAGGACCTCCTTCTCCGCCTCACGGGACGGACCTTAAAGGACGTCGTCATTGCGCCATCTACCGTACCAGGCCCCGGCGACTGCTCCCGCGCCCACCCCGCGAAGACGGTCGGTATGGACCATTCGGCTTGACGCAGCCAAGTAACGCTGCGTAACCTCACAGTGAGTTACCACTCTTCGTCCCGGGAGCTATATGTCCAGCGAATACGCAAAACAGCTCGGGGCCAAGCTCCGTGCCATCCGCACCCAGCAGGGCCTCTCCCTCCACGGGGTGGAGGAGAAGTCCCAGGGCCGCTGGAAGGCCGTCGTGGTCGGTTCGTACGAGCGCGGCGACCGCGCCGTGACCGTACAGCGCCTCGCCGAGCTGGCCGACTTCTATGGCGTCCCGGTGCAGGAGCTGCTGCCGGGCACCACGCCGGGCGGGGCCGCCGAGCCGCCGCCGAAGCTGGTCCTGGACCTGGAGCGCCTGGCGCACGTCCCCGCCGAGAAGGCGGGCCCGCTGCAGCGCTACGCCGCGACGATCCAGTCGCAGCGCGGCGACTACAACGGCAAGGTGCTCTCCATCCGCCAGGACGACCTGCGCACGCTCGCGGTCATCTACGACCAGTCGCCCTCGGTCCTCACCGAGCAGCTCATCAGCTGGGGCGTGCTGGACGCGGACGCGCGGCGGGCGGTCGCCCACGAAGAGGCCTGAGCCGGCCCTTTCCCCGTACGTACACGTCGTACATGCCGTACACGTCCGTACACAGCAGAAACGTTGCCGCCAGGGGCGGCGGGACCTCGCGGGGTTCCTGCCGAACCTGGCGGCTTTCGTCTGCGTACGCGTCCGGGTAACCGGTACGCCGAAGGGCCCGCGGCGCTCGGCAGCGCTGCGGGCCCTTCGTACAGGCTTGGGATCTCAGGCCCGGCGGAGGCTGGGCTTCAGGTCCTTGAAGCGGCCCAGGAGGCCGTTGACGAACGACGGGGAGTCGTCGGTGGAGAACTCCTTGGCGAGCTGCACCGCCTCGTCGATCACCACGGCGTCCGGGGTGCCGTCCACCCACACCAGTTCGTACGCACCGAGGCGCAGGATGTTCCGGTCGACGACCGGCATGCGGTCGAGCGTCCAGCCCTCGGCGTAGGTGGAGATGAGCTCGTCGATGCGGGCGGCGTACGGCGCGTACCCCTCGACCAGCTCCATCGTGTACTCGCTGACCGGCGGCTGCCGGTCGTCCGACCGGGCGTGCCGGATCCAGTCCGCGAGGACCTCCTGCACGGACACGCCGCGCTGGTCGGCCTCGAAGAGGATCTGGAAGGCCCGCTTGCGGGCCTTGTTGCGGGCAGCCACGGTTAGCTGTTCACCCGGCCGAGGTAGTCGCTGGTACGGGTGTCGACCTTGATCTTCTCACCGGTGGTGATGAAGAGCGGGACCTGGATCTGGTGGCCGGTCTCCAGGGTGGCGGGCTTGGTGCCACCGGTGGAGCGGTCGCCCTGGACGCCCGGCTCCGTCTCCTTGATGGTCAGCTCGACGGCGGCGGGGAGCTCGACGTAGAGCACCTCGCCCTCGTGGGTGGCGACGGTGGCGGTGAAGCCCTCGATCAGGAAGTTGGCGGCGTCGCCGACGGCCTTGCGGTCGACGTGCAGCTGGTCGTACGTCTGCATGTCCATGAAGACGAAGTGCTCGCCGTCCATGTACGAGAACTGCATGTCGCGGCGGTCGACGGTGGCGGTCTCGACCTTCACACCGGCGTTGAAGGTCTTGTCGACGATCTTGCCGGAGAGCACGTTCTTGAGCTTGGTGCGCACGAAGGCCGGGCCCTTGCCGGGCTTGACGTGCTGGAACTCGACGACGGACCACAGCTGGTCGTTGTCGAGCTTGAGCACCATGCCGTTCTTGAGGTCGTTCGTGGTGGCCACGGTTGCGGAATCTCCTGGACTGACGCTGGTGGACGACCGAGGCGTGGTGCGTTGCGCGCCGGTCCAGGGCGCGAGCCCTAGAGCGCGAGCAGCTCCTTGGTCGTGATGGTGAGTAGCTCGGGTCCGCCGTCCGCCTCCTGGCGCACGACGAGCGTGTCATCGATCCGGACCCCGCCCCGGCCCGGGAGGTGGACCCCCGGTTCGACGGTGACCGGCACACGAGCGTCCAGTTTACCCATGGCGGCGGGTGCCAGCTGCGGGTCCTCCTCGATTTCGAGCCCGACACCGTGTCCGAGGAAGGGCGCGATGGCGTCACCGTACCCCGCCGCGTCCAGAATCTGGCGGGCGGCCCGGTCCACGTCGCGGTACGCGGTGCCGGGGGCGAGGGTCTCCCGGGCGGCCCGCTGAGCGGCGAAGACGAGGTCGTACAGCTCGATCTGCCAGTCGGCCGGCGAGGTGCCGATGACGAAGGTGCGGCCGATCTCGCAGCGGTAGCCCCGGTAGTTCGCGCCGAGGCAGACCGAGAGGAAATCGCCCTCCTCGACGCGGCGGTCGGAGGGGCGGTGGCCGCCCCGGCCCGCGTGCGGACCGGTGGCGACGGAGGTGGGGAAGGCGGGGCCGTCCGCGCCGTGGTCGACGAGGCGGCGCTCCAGTTCGAGGGCGAGGTGGCGCTCGGTGCGGCCGACGAGGATCGACTCGAGGAGCTCGCCGAGGGCCTGGTCGGTGATCTCGGCGGCGATCCGGAGGCAGGTGATCTCGTCCTCGTCCTTGACGATACGTTCCTGCTCGATGGCGCGGCCGAGATCGGCGAGACGCAGGCGGGGCGCGACGGAGCTCATCGCGCGGTAGCGGGCGACGCTGAGGTGGTGCTCCTCGACGGCGAGCGCCTCCACGCCCGCCTTGCGGGCGAAGTCGCAGGCGGCGACGGCGGGGTCGCCGCCGGAGGCATGGAGGACGACCTGGCGCAGCTCCTCGTCGACGCGGCCCTCGGCCGGGTCTCCGGTGGGGGGCCGCGGGCACACCAGCACGTCGTCGTCGGCACCGAGCAGCAGGACGGCGCCGGGGGGCGAGCCGCCCGCGAGGTAGCGGACGTTCGCGGGACGGGAGACCAGAGCCGCCGCTGTGCCGGCCGCCGCGCACCGGTCGCGCAGCCGCCCGCGGCGGGCCGCATACACCTGTGACATGCCACGAGCCTACGATCGCGGCGCCGCCCCGGCAGTTCGAGCAGGTCCGGACGGGGTGCGGTGCGTCTCCACGGGAGCCGGGGCGCCCGGCCCCGGTCAGTACGACGGGGGGCTGGCTATCGAGCGGGCCAGGATGTCGTCCAGGACGCGGGCCGTGGTCTCGACGTCGTACGTGGAGTTGTCGATGATCGGCAGCCCGGAGCCGTACCACCCGGCCATGCGGCCGTGGATGCCCGCGACCTCCTCGTCCGACAGGCGCCGGTTGCCGCTGCGCTCGGCGTTGCGTTCCAGGACGATCTCCAGGCCCGGCAGCAGGACCACGGGCAGCAGGCCCGGGCCGACGTGGCGCTTCCAGCCGCCGAGGCCGACGACGGGGCGGTCGGGGAAGACGGCGTCGTCGAGGATGCAGGAGATGCCGTTGGCGAGGAAGTTCCGGGCGGCGAAGCCGCAGGTGCGGCGGGCGAGGCGGTACTGGGCCTCGGACTGGTCGTTCCAGCCGTCCTGGGGGTCGGCGAAGCCCGCGCAGACCCATTCGCGTACGTCGTCGAGGCTGATGTGCGCCGTGGGGACCTGGCGGTTCCTGGCCCAGTGGCGGGCCACCGTGGTCTTGCCCGCCCCGGCCGGGCCGATGAGGAGGACGGCGAGGGTGGCGTTGCCGGTGCCGTGGCCCGCGTGCGGCGGGGTGGGCACGGCCACCGGACCACCGGGCGGCAGCTGGATGTGGCCGGTCGCGTCACGCGGGGGCGCGGCCGGCGGCGGCGCGGTCTGCGGGGGCATGGCCTGCGGGGGCGCGGCCTGCGACGGCGTCTGCGGGCCGGGGGCGGTCCAGCCCGGTGCGGGCGGGGTGTGCGGGATGGGTGGCGGCCCCGGTGGGGTGGGGGGCTGGAGGTGCTGGTGCTGGTTCATCCATGCGGCGGCTGCGTGCCCCGGCTGGTGGGGCGGCGGCAGCGGAGCCCCCACTGCGTGCTGCATCCGGTGCCACTCCGTCTCGTCCGATCGGCGCTGGTCGGACGGCCGTTGGGGCCGCCCGTTACCGAACCGTACCCTCCCCGGCCGCCACTATGGGAACGGCCGGGGAGGGTACGGCCGTCAGGCCGTCAGTTCCTCGGCGAGTGCGCGCAGCGCGAGGCGGTAGGAGCCGATCCCGAAGCCCGCGACGGTGCCGCTGGCCACGGCGGCGACCACGGAGGTGTGGCGGAACTCCTCGCGCGTGTACGGGTTGGAGATGTGCACCTCGATGAGCGGGGCGGTGCGCTGCGCGGCCGCGTCCCGCATGCCGTACGAGTAGTGCGTGAAGGCGCCGGGGTTGAGGACGACCGGGATGGAGCCGTCGGCCGCCTCGTGGAGCCAGCGGATCATCTCGCCCTCGTCGTTGGTCTCGCGTACGTCGACGTCGAAGCCGAGCTCCTTGCCGAGCGTGCGGCAGGTGTCGACGAGACCGGCGTAGGAGGTGGAGCCGTAGACGTCGGGCTCGCGCGAACCGAGGCGGCCGAGGTTGGGGCCGTTGAGGACGAGGACCCGGCGGGCGGTCACGCGGAGACCTCCCCGTACGCGGCGACCAGGATGGCCGGATCCGGGCCTTCGAGGACCGTCGGCTTGGCGAGGCCGTCGAGGACGATGAAGCGCAGCAGGTCGCCGCGGGACTTCTTGTCGACCTTCATGGTCTCCAGCAGCTTGGGCCACTGGTCGCCGCGGTAGGTGAGGGGAAGGCCGACGGCCTCCAGGACCGTGCGGTGCCGGTCGGCGGTGGCGTCGTCCAGCCGGCCGGCGAGGCGGCCGAGCTCGGCGGCGAAGACCATGCCGACGGAGACGGCGGCGCCGTGGCGCCACTTGTAGCGCTCGTTCTTCTCAATGGCGTGCGCGAGGGTGTGACCGTAGTTGAGGATCTCGCGCAGGCCCGACTCCTTGAGGTCGGACGAGACGACGTCGGCCTTGACGCGGATGGAGCGCTCGATCAGCTCGGCGGTGTGCGGGCCGTCGGGCGTACGGGCGCCGGCCGGGTCGGCCTCGATCAGGTCGAGGATCACCGGGTCGGCGATGAAGCCCGCCTTGATGATCTCGGCGAGGCCGCTGACGTAGTCGTGGACCGGGAGGGAGTCGAGCGCGGCGAGGTCGCAGAGGACGCCGGCGGGCGGGTGGAAGGCGCCGACGAGGTTCTTGCCCTCGGCGGTGTTGATGCCGGTCTTGCCGCCGACGGCCGCGTCGACCATCGCCAGCACGGTGGTGGGGATGGCGATCCAGCGCACGCCGCGCAGCCAGGTCGCCGCCACGAACCCGGCGAGGTCGGTCGTGGCGCCGCCCCCCACGCCGACGATGACGTCGGTGCGGGTGAAGCCGGTCTGGCCGAGCGCCTTCCAGCAGTACGCGGCGACCTCGGCGGTCTTCGCCTCCTCGGCGTTCGGCACCTGGACGGCGACCGCCTCGTACCCCTGCTCGGCGAGGTCGGCGCGCAGGGCCTCGCCGGTCTCGGCGAGCGCCTCGGGGTGGATGACGGCGACGCGCTTGGCCCTGGGCCCGATGAGTCCGGGGAGTTCGCCGAGCAGCTGCCGGCCCACCAGTACCTCGTACGGGTCGGTGCCGGCGGTGCCGGCGACCTGGATGCGGGTCACTGCGTGGTCAGTCACTTCTGAAGCTCCAGTGCGTCGAGGACCGCCTGGGCGACCTCGTCGGGGGTCTTGTCGTCCGTGGCCACGACGACCCGGGCGACCTCGGTGTACAGGTGCCGCCGGGCGTCCATCAGCTCGCGCCACTGGCGGCGCGGGTTGACGGCGAGCAGCGGGCGGGCGGTGTTGAGGCCGACGCGGCGGACCGCTTCCTCGACGTCCATCGAGAGGTAGACGACCGGGAGCCCGGAGAGGAGCTGCCGGGTACCGGCGTCGAGGATGGCGCCGCCGCCGAGGGCGAGGACACCCGTGTGTTCGGCGACGGCGGCCCGTACGGCCTCGCGCTCCAGCTCGCGGAAGTGCTCTTCGCCGTCCTCGATGAAGATGTCGGAGATCTCCCGGCCCTCGGCGGCGACGATGTCGGCGTCGGTGTCCCGGTAGGACGTGTCGAGCCGCTCGGCGAGCAGCGCGCCCACGGTGGACTTGCCGGAGCCCATCGGTCCGACCAGGACGATCAGCGGGCGGGTGCTCACCGGATCTGGAGGTTGTCGAGGTACGAGCGGACGTTGCGGCGGGTCTCCGTCACGCTGTCGCCGCCGAACTTCTCCGCGACCGCGTCCGCGAGGACCAGCGCCACCATCGCCTCGGCGACGATCCCGGCGGCCGGTACGGCGCACACGTCGGAGCGCTGGTGGTGGGCCTTGGCGGCCTCGCCGGTGACCACGTCGACCGTGGCGAGCGCCCGCGGAACGGTCGCGATGGGCTTCATCGCCGCCCGCACCCGCAGCAGCTCGCCGGTGGTCAGGCCGCCCTCCGTACCGCCGGAGCGGCCGGTGGTGCGCTTGATGCCCTCGGGCGTGGAGACGATCTCGTCGTGGGCCTTCGAGCCCGGCACGCGGGCCAGCTCGAAGCCGTCACCGACCTCGACACCCTTGATGGCCTGGATGCCCATGAGCGCGGCCGCGAGACGGGCGTCGAGGCGTCGGTCCCAGTGGACGTGCGAGCCGAGGCCGACGGGCACTCCGTACGCGAGGACCTCGACCACGCCACCGAGGGTGTCGCCGTCCTTGTGGGCCTGGTCGATCTCCGCGACCATCGCCTTCGACGCGTCCGCGTCCAGGCACCGCACCGGGTCGGCGTCCAGCTTCTCGACGTCGGCGGGGGTCGGGTAGACGCCGTACGGGGCCTTCGCCGCCGCCAGCTCCACCACATGGCTGACGATCTCGATACCGGCCGTCTCCTTGAGGTAGGAGCGGGCCACGGCACCGAGGGCCACGCGGGCGGCGGTCTCGCGGGCGGAGGCGCGCTCCAGCACGGGCCGGGCCTCGTCGAAGCCGTACTTCTGCATGCCGGCCAGGTCGGCGTGGCCGGGGCGCGGGCGGGTCAGCGGGGCGTTGCGGGCGGACTCGGCGAGCTCGGCCGGGTCGACCGGGTCGGCCGCCATGACCTTCTCCCACTTGGGCCACTCGGTGTTGCCGACCATGACCGCGACCGGTGAGCCCATGGTGAGACCGTGGCGGACGCCGCCGAGGAAGGTGACCTCGTCCTGCTCGAACTTCATCCGCGCGCCGCGTCCATAGCCGAGGCGCCGCCGGGCCAGGTGGTCCGCCACCATCTCCGTGGTGATCGGGACACCGGCGGGAAGGCCCTCCAGCGTCGCCACCAGTGCGGGGCCGTGCGACTCCCCCGCGGTCAGCCAGCGCAACCTGCTCAACGGTGCTCCTCTTGCTCGCGCCTCGACTGCGACGGCGCGACCGGGTGCGCGGCCCTGGCCCGCCTTACCCCGATCCTCCCATGTCCCGGGGCCGGACCGGTCGACCGGTCCAGCAGGCGGACGCCACTTCCCGACAAGATCAGGTCCGGAACCTGCGCCGGACCTTCGCCACCAGAGCGGCCACGGCGCAGGCCGCTGCGAGCGCGAAAAGGGTCCACATCACCCACTCGGGCAGCATGGCGAAGATCGCGCGGGTGATCGCGGCGCCGTTCGACGCCGCCAGGTGCTGCCCATGATCCATGCCGTGCTCCGCCTGGTTCGGGTGATCCAGCGGATCCTAGTGGGCGCGGTCCTCGTGGGCGCCGAGGGCCTGCTCCCCCGCGGCCCTCATGGCCGCCAGCGGGGCCGGGGCCAGGCCGGTCATCTGCTCGACCTGGAGCACGGCCTGGTGGACGAGCAGGTCCAGGCCGCCCACGACGGCACCGCCACGCGCCGACCAGGCGGCCGCCAGCGCCGTCGGCCAGGGGTCGTACAGCACGTCGAAGAGGGTGCCCGGCCGGTCGGGGACCGCGGCGGCGAGCGCGTCGGCCGTCCCGGCGGGCGTGGTGGCGATGACGAGCGGCGCCCGGAAGGCCTCGGCGGCGTCGCTCCAGGGGGCGGTACGGACCTGGACGCCGAGCCGCTCGCCCCAGACGCGCATCTCGGCGGCGCGGGCCTCGCTGCGTACGTACGCGGTGACGGGTCCCGTACAGATGCGGGACAGCGCGGCGAGCGCGGAGGAGGCGGTGGCGCCGGCGCCGAGGATCGCGGCGGAGTCCACCCGCTCCACGCCGCGCTCGCGCAGTGCGGCGACCATGCCCGGGATGTCGGTGTTGCCGCCGACGCGGCGGCCGTCGGGCTTGAGGACCACGGTGTTGACGGCCTCCACCGACGCCGCCGTCTCGGTGATCTCGTCGAGGAGCGGTATGACGGCCCGCTTGAGCGGCATGGTCAGCGACAGCCCCGCCCAGGTCTCGTCCATCCTCTCGAAGAACCCGGGGAGCGCGGTCTCGTCCACGTCGTACCGGTCGTACGTCCAGTGGGTGAGGCCGAGCTCCGCGTAGGCGGCCCGGTGCAGGACCGGGGAGAGGGAGTGGGCGATGGGCGATCCGAGGACGGCGGCCCTGCGCGGGTCAGCCCCTGCCCTTGCTGTCATTGAATTTATCCTTCAGTTTCAGGAATTCGTCGTGCGTCTTCGCGAATTCCGTCTTGTTCATGCCGTCGGTCGCGACGAAGTACATCCAGCCTTCCTTCGTCGGATTCATGGCGGCTTCCAGCGCCTCGATACCGGGATTGCTGATCGGCCCGGGGGTGAGGCCCTTCTGGGTGTACGTGTTGTACGGGTCCTGGTTGCTGTTGATCTCGGCTTCGCTGATGTCGATGTTGCTCTCGCCCTGGAGGTAATTGAAGGCGGAGTCGAACTGCAGCAGCTGGTTGGTCTCGGTGTTGGTGGGCTTGAGGCGGTTGTACACGACCTCGCTCATCCTGCGGAAGTCGTCGTCCGTCTTGCCCTCGACCTGGACCAGGCTGGCGACCGTGAGCAGCTCCCAAGGGCTCTTCAGGCCAAGGGACTTGGCCTTGCCCTCCAGATCGGCCTTGGTGTACTCGGCCTTCGCGCGGGCGACCATCTTCTTGAGGACGTCCTCCGGCTTGGCGCCCTTCGCGACCGGATAGCTGGCCGGGAAGAGGAAGCCCTCCAGGGGGTCCTTGACGTCGCGGTGGCCGACCGCCCATGCGGGGAGGCCGAGGTTCTTCGCCTCCGCCGTGGCCACCGCTTCGGTGGTTCCGGCCTTCAGCTGGAGCTTCTTGTCGATCTGCTCGTAGACCCAGGCATTGCGCCTGCCCTCGGGAATGATGAGGGTGCTCTGGCTCTGCGGATTCAGCATCAGTTCGACGGCGCTCGCCGCGGACATGCCCTTCTTGAGGGTGTAGACGCCCGCCTGGATGTTCTTGCCCTTGGGGTGCTTGCTCTGCGCGGAGACGAAAGCGCCCTGGCTCTTCACGACACCGTTCTTGACGAGAATGCTGCCGATTTCGTAACCGCCGGCGCCCTGCGGGATCGTCACCTGGACGGTCTCGCTGCTGCCCGTGCCCTCGAAGTCGGGGGCCGCGCCGAACTGGCTCTGCCAGAACTGGTAGCCGAAGTACGCCACGCCGCCCGCGCCGCCCACCAGCACGAGGGCGACGACGAGGCAGGCCACGCCGTTGCGGCTCTTGCGCTTCTTCGCCTTCTTGGAGTCCTTGGAGCCCTTGGCGTTCCTCGACCGGCCGCGGCGCTCGCTCCGGGTGGACGCGGGGTCGTCGGCCTCGGGGTCGTCGCGGTCGGCGTCGTCGCCGTCACCGTTCGAGAAGAAGGGGTGGTTCTCCTCCTCGGGCTCGGGCTCCCGCTCCTCCGCGTAGCCGGGCTGCTGATCGGCCGGGCGCCGCTGGCCCGGGGGCTGCGGCGGCGGGTAGGCCTCGGGGGTGCGGTACGGGTCGGGGTCGCCGGCGCCGTACGGGGCGGCCGGGGCAGGCGGGGTGCCGTACGGCATCGCCGCCTGCTGGCCGGTGTCCCAAGCCCCGTCGTACTGCTGACCGTCGTACTGCTGACCGCCGTACTGCTGGGCGCCGTACACGGCGGCCTGCTCCTGGTACTGGTACTGCTGGCCGCCGTACGGCTGCGCGTGCGGCTCCGGATGCGCCTGCGGCTGCGGCTGCTGGGCGTGGTGGTGGGGCGAGCCGTCGGTCTGCTGACCACTCCACCCCTGGTCCCCGTACAGCGGGTCCTCGGGGTGCCACGGCTCAGAGCCGGAGCCCCGTCCATATCCAGTCATCGATCCCCAAACGGCCGCGAGGCTTCCGGACATCCGCCTCTACGTAGTACGGCACTTGTTCGAACGCGCCGCATCGCGCGGAACGTTACCGTATCGCGATCAGATGACCACTTCGACGCTCTCGCCGGGCGGATTACCGGATACCCGTTCGGACTCAAGAGCATTCTGGAGGATGATCACAGCGGCTGCTTGGTCAATCACAGACCGGCCTTTTTTGGACTTGACGCCCGACGCACGGAGTCCCTGAGTGGCCGTCACTGTGGTCATCCTCTCGTCCACCAGCCGCACCGGCACCGGCGCGACCGAGCGGGCGAGCTCCTGGGCGAAGGCCCGGACCTTGGCCGCCGCCGGGCCCTCGCCCCCGCTGAGGGAGCGAGGGAGCCCGACGACGATCTCGATCGGTTCGTACTCCTCGGCGATCTGCCGCAGCCGCCGGTGCGCGGCCGGAACGTCCCGCCCCGGCACGGTCTCCACCGGCGTCGCGAGGACCCCGTCGGGGTCGCACGAGGCGACCCCGATCCGGGCGTCCCCGACGTCTATCGCGAGGCGACGGCCGCGTCGCATCAGGCCGTTTCCGCGACGAGCCGCTCGACGGCCTCGACGGCCTCGCCGATCGCCTCGACGTTCTGGCCGCCGCCCTGGGCGACGTCCGGCTTGCCGCCACCGCCGCCACCGAGGGTCTTGGCGGCCGTACGGACCAGCTCGCCGGCCTTCAGGCCGCGCTCGCGGGCGGCCTCGTTGGTGGCGATGACCGTCAGCGGGCGGCCGTTGGCGGTGGTGAACAGCGCGACGACGGCCGGGCGGTCGCCCGGGATGCGGCCGCGCACGTCGAGGACCAGCTTGCGCAGGTCGTCGGCGGACGTGCCGTCCGGCACCTGGCCCGTCACCACGGCCACGCCCCGTACGTCCCTGGCGCCCTGGACGAGCCCGGCGGCGGCCTGTAGGACCTTCTCGGCGCGGAACTTCTCGATCTCCTTCTCGGCGTCCTTCAACTTGCCGAGCATGGCGGAGATCTTGTCCGGCAGCTCCTCGGGGCGGCCCTTGACCAGCTCCTGGAGCTGGGCGACGACCGTGTGCTCCTTGGCGAGGAAGTGGTACGCGTCGACGCCGACGAGGGCCTCGATACGGCGCACGCCGGAGCCGATCGACGACTCGCCGAGCAGCTTCACCAGGCCCAGCTGGGCGGTGTTGTGGACGTGCGTGCCGCCGCACAGCTCCTTGGAGAAGTCGCCGATGGTGACGACGCGGACCTTCTCGCCGTACTTCTCGCCGAACTCGGCGATCGCGCCCTGCCGCTTGGCCTCGTCGATCGGCATGACCTCGGCGTGCACGTCGAGCTCGCGGGCGAGGACCTCGTTGATCTTCTGCTCGACGTCGGTCATGACGGCCTGCGGCACGGCGGATGGCGAACCGAAGTCGAACCGGAACCGGCCGGGCTGGTTCTCCGAACCGGCCTGGGCGGCCGTCGGGCCGAGGGCGTCGCGCAGCGCCTGGTGGGTGAGGTGGGTGGCGCTGTGGGCGCGGGCGATGGCCCGGCGGCGCTTGACGTCGATCGTGGCGTACGCCGTGGAGCCCACGGTCACCTCGCCGACCTGCACCGATCCCTTGTGGACCGAGACGCCCGGGACCGGCTGCTGAACGTCGCGCACCTCGATGACGGCACCGCTGTGCAGCCGGATGCGGCCGGTGTCGGCGATCTGGCCGCCGCCCTCGGCGTAGAAGGGGGTGCGGTCGAGGACGACCTCGACCTCGTCGCCCTCGGTGGCGGCGGGCGAGGACACACCGTTGACGAGCAGGCCGACGACGGTCGTCTCGCCCTCGGTGTTGGTGTAGCCCACGAACTCGGTGGCGCCGGCGGTGTCGGCGATCGCGCGGTAGGCGGAGACGTCGGCGTGGCCGGTCTTCTTGGCCTGGGCGTCGGCCTTGGCGCGCTCCCGCTGCTCCTTCATCAGGCGGCGGAAGCCCTCCTCGTCCACGGAGAGGCCCTGCTCGGCGGCCATCTCCAGGGTGAGGTCGATCGGGAAGCCCCAGGTGTCGTGGAGCAGGAACGCCTTGTCGCCGGAGAGGACCGTGCCACCGGCGGCCTTGGTCTCGGTCACGGCCGTGTCGAGGATGTTGGTGCCGCCCTTGAGGGCCTTGAGGAACGCGGCCTCCTCGGCGAGCGCGACGGTCTCGATGCGCTTGCGGTCGGTCTCCAGCTCCGGGTACTGCTCGCCCATCGTGCGGATGACGGTGTCCACGAGCTCGCCGACGACCGGGCCCGAGGCGCCCAGCAGGCGCATGTTGCGGACGGCGCGGCGCATGATGCGGCGCAGCACGTAGCCGCGGCCCTCGTTGCCGGGGGTGACGCCGTCGCCGATGAGCATCACGGAGGTGCGCATGTGGTCGGCGACCACACGGAGCGAGACGTCGCTCTCCTGGTCCTGGCCGTAGCGCACACCAGTCAGCTCGGTGGCCTTGTCGATGACGACCTTCAGGGTGTCGGTCTCGTACATGTTCTGTACGCCCTGGAGGATCATCGCCAGGCGCTCCAGACCGAGGCCCGTGTCGATGTTCTTGCTCGGGAGGTCGCCGAGGATCTCGAAGTCGTCCTTGCCGGTGCCCTGGCCGCGCTCGTACTGCATGAAGACGAGGTTCCAGATCTCGACGTACCGCTCGTCGTTGACGGCCGGGCCGCCCTCGACGCCGAACTCGGGGCCGCGGTCGTAGTTGATCTCGGAGCAGGGGCCGCAGGGGCCGGGGACGCCCATGGACCAGAAGTTGTCCTTCTTGCCCAGGCGCTGGATGCGCTCGGCGGGGACGCCCACGACGTCGCGCCAGATCTGCTCGGCCTCGTCGTCGTCCTGGTAGACGGTGATCCAGAGCTTCTCCGGCTCGAGGCCGTAGCCACCGTGCTCGACGGAGCTGGTCAGCAGCTCCCAGGCGAGCTTGATGGCGCCTTCCTTGAAGTAGTCGCCGAAGGAGAAGTTGCCGCACATCTGGAAGAACGTGCCGTGCCGGGTGGTCTTGCCGACCTCCTCGATGTCCGGCGTGCGCACGCACTTCTGGACGCTGGCGGCGCGCGCGAACGGCGGCTTGACCTCACCCAGGAAGTACGGCTTGAACGGGACCATGCCCGCGGGGACGAGGAGCAGAGTCGGGTCGTCCGCGATGAGCGACGCCGAAGGGACGACGGTGTGCCCGCGCTCCTCGAAGAAGCTCAGCCAGCGGCGGCGGATTTCAGCCGACTCCATCAGTGGTCCTCATTCCGGTTGTACGAGTGGTGGGTACGGGGGTGGTGCGGGTCCCGGCGGTCGGGGTCCGGGTGGTGGGCCCCGGGCTCCAGCGCCGCCGCCCGGCGCGGGGCCGGGAGGGCGCGGTCGTCGACCGGCGCCTGGAGACCCAGCGCCTCGCCCAGCTCGGCCTCGCGCTGGAGCATGCCCGCGCGGACGTCGAGCGCGAAGTCCTTGAGCCGGTGGCCGGTCTCGATCGCCTTGTCGGCGGCCTGCGCGGCGAGGCTCTCGGGGGTCAGCTGCTTGAGCTTGCGGTTGACCTTGGTGGTGGCCCACACGCCGGCTGCTGCGCCCGCGGTGAACCAGAAAGCACGGCGGAACATCCCTGCCTCAGCCCTTCCGCTTCTTCCTGCTGCTCCGGGCCGACGGCACCGTACGGCCGACGACGACCGTGCGCCGGGGCTGCTCGGCCGGCTTGTCGTTTCTGCTCCGGCTCATCGCCCGGCGTACGCCGTAGCCGAACGCCGCTACCTTGACCAGCGGTCCGCCGAACGTCGAGGCGACCGTGGTGGAGAGTGCGGAGGCGTTGGAGGTGACCTCCTGGACGTCCGTCGCGATGGCGTCGACCCGGTCCAGCTGGGTCTGCGCGGCGCGCACCGTCGTGGAGGCGTCGGCCAGTAGCGGAACCGCTTGCTCCGTCACCTCTGCCACGAGCCGGGTGGTCGCCTTCAGCGTCTGGGCCAGCCTCACCAGCACCACGGCCAGGAAGGAGACCAGGATCGCCCAGAAGACGGCCACCAGAATCCCGGCAACCTCTCCACCGGTCACTGCGCACCGCTCTCTCAATGGATGCTTCGAAAAGTCGTGATCCGAGCCTATCGCGCCCGCCCGCGCTCCCCGAACCGCATTACGCGTGGCCTGGGGCGGAGATGAGGACGAACCCAGCGGAGCCGTACGGTCCGATTGTACGGAGCGCTGCGGTCTCGGTACCCTCCGTGTTTCATGCGACGGAGCAACCTTCCGGCAGAGCTGAACCGGTTCGTCGGGCGCGAGGGCGAACTGGGCGAGCTGCGACGACTCCTGACGGAGTTTCGGCTCGTGACGGTGGTGGGCGTCGGCGGGGTGGGAAAGTCCCGGCTGGCCCTGCGCGTCGCGGCGACCGTGGCCGACGGCGTGGCGAAACGCTCCTGCGACGGGGTCCGGCTGGCCGGGCTCGCCACCCTGCGGGACGCGGGGCTGCTGGAGCACGCGCTGATGGAGGCGCTGGGCCTGACCGACCACACGTGCCGGCCGCCGCGCGAGGTGCTGGTGGAGTACCTCGCCGAGCGGCGGCTGCTGCTCGTGCTGGACGGTTTCGAGCACCTCGTGGAGGGGTGCGCCGCGCTCGTACGGGAGTTGCTGTGCCGTGCGCCGGGGCTGACCGTGCTGGCCGCCGGGCGCAGGCCGCTGCGGATCGACGGCGAGGCGGTGCTGCCGCTGGCGCCGATGTCCGACGACGACGCGGTGCGGCTGTTCCTCGACCGGGCCGCGGCGGCCGTGCCCGGCTTCCGGGCCGCCGACCCCGGCGCCGTACGGGAGCTGTGCCGCCGCCTGGACGGCATCCCGTTGGCGCTGGAGCTGGCGGCGGGGCGGCTGCCGGCCCTCGGCCTGGAGGGCCTGCTGCGCCGGCTCGACGACCGTTTCCGGCTGCTGACCTGCGGGGCCAGGGGTGAGCTCGCGCGCCATCGCACGCTGCGGACCGCCATCGGCTGGAGCCATGAGCTCTGCACGCCCGAGGAGCGGCTGCTGTGGGCGCGGCTGTCGGTCTTCGCCGGGCCGTTCGACCTGGAGGCCGTCGAGTACGTGTGCGCCGGCCCGCAGCTGCCCGCCGAGCGGGTGCTGGACGTGCTCGGGGAGCTGATCGCCCAGTCGGTGGTGGTACGCGAGGACACGGCGGCGGGCGTGCGGTACCGGATGCTCGACACGGTCCGGGCGTACGGCGCCGAGTGGCTGTCGGCGCTGGGTGACGAGGAGCGGCTGCGGCGGCGGCACCGGGACTGGTACCTGGGCCTGGCCGCGTGGTGCGAGCTGGACTGGTTCGGCCCGCGCCAGGCCGAGGTCGCGGCGTGCACCGACAGCGCCCTGCCCGATCTGCGGGCCGCGCTGGAGCTGTGCCTGGAGGAGCCCGGCGAAGCGCACCTGGCGCAGCACCTCGCCGGAACGCTGTGGTTCTACTGGGTGGGCTGCGGGCGGCTCGCGGAGGGCCGGCACTGGCTGGACCGGGCCGTGGCGCTGGAGTCCCGCCACGGCGAGGCGCGGCTGAAGGCGCTGTGGGTGCTGGGCTATGTGGCGATCCTTCAGGGCGACACCACCGCGGCGATGGCCGCGCTCTCCACCTGCGAGGAGGACGCGGCGCGTGCGGGGAACGCGCTGGCCGCCGCGTACGCCGTCCACCGGATGGGGTGTCTGGCGCTGGTCTCGGACGACATGCCGTACGCCGAGGAGCTGCTGGGGCGGGCGCAGGAGGCCTACCGCGCGCTGGGCGAGCTCAACAGCCAGGTGCTGATGGGTCAGGTCGAACTGGCCATGGCGAAGGTGTTCCTGGGGGACCTCGACGGTGCGGTGGCGCTGTGCCGGGAGGTCCGCGAGGTCTGCGAGGAGCGCGGCGAGCGGTGGACCCGGGCGTACGCGCTGTACGTGCTGGCCTACGCGGCCTGGACGCGCGGCGAGCACGGCGAGGCGCGGGGCCTGCTCGGCGAGTGCATCGCCATCGACCACGCCTTCCACGACCTGGTGGGCCTGGTGCTGGCGGTGGAGCTGCTCGCGCTGGTGACGGCGAGCGAGGGGGACCCGGCGGAGGCGGCGGTGCTCCAGGGCGCGGCCGCGCCGATGTGGGAGGCGGTCGGCCTGCCCCTGTTCGGCTCTGGCTACTTCGGTGCGCCCCGCGCCCTGTGCGAACAGCGGGCGACCGAGCTGCTGGGCGCGGAGCGCTATCGCGCGTACGAGGCGGAGGGGCGGGCCCTGCCCCTGGAGGCGACGGTGGCGCGGGCGCTGGCGGGCGGGCCGGAGGAGGCACGGGCGCGCTCGGCGCCGTCGGCCTGAGGGGGCCGGGAGCCCCGGAACACGGCCCCGGAACGCGGCCCGGGAACGCGACCCGGGAACGCGGAGAGCCCGCCGCCTCCCCAACGGGAAGCGGCGGGCTCGAAGCCGGTGAGGCTACGCCTGCGTCAGCGGGCGTAGTACTCGACGACCAGCTGCTCGTCGCAGATGACCGGGATTTCCTTGCGGTTCGGCTCGCGGTCCAGGCGGAAGGCCAGGGCCTTCAGGTTGACCTGGAGGTAGCGCGGGGTCTCGCCGTCGGGGGCGAAGCCACCCTCGCGGGCGACCTGGAACAGCGTCTTGCTGCGGCTGCGCTCGCGGACCATCACGACGTCGTCGGGGCGCACGCGGAAGGACGGCTTGTCGACCTTCTGGCCGTTGACCTCGATGTGGCCGTGGACGACCATCTGGCGGGCCTGGTAGATGGTGCGGGCGATGCCCGAACGCAGGACCAGGGCGTCGAGGCGGCGCTCGAGCTCGACGACCAGCGCCTCGCCCGTCTTGCCCTCGGCCTTCTTGGCGCGGTCGTACGCACGCGCCATCTGGCGCTCGCTGATGTCGTACTGGGCACGCAGACGCTGCTTCTCGAGCAGACGGACCTTGTAGTCCGAGTTCTGCTTGCGGCCACGGCCGTGCTCACCCGGCGGGTAGGGGCGAGCCTCGAAGTACTTGACGGCCTTCGGCGTCAGCGCGATACCGAGCGCACGGGACTTCTTGACCTTGGGACGCGACTGGTTAGGCACGTTCTCCAGACCTCCGATATAGGTTAGGTTAGGCTTACCTTAATCAAGGAGATCGCATGTCGAGCCCTGGGAACACCACGCGCATCACAGACTGCAGCACAAAGAGCGATGCTCCTGCCTCGCAGAGCATCGATGTGACGGAGGTCCGATCAGCTCATGGTCAGCCGCGTCCCAGCGGGCTTGAAACCGCCCGGATGCCGTCAGCAGCCGAGCGCACACGAACTCTCGTACAGAGTACATGCTCCGCGGTACTCATCGCGCCGGGGACCGAGGGCGCCCGCCCCGAGCAGCTGGTGCCCGACGCACGGACCGTCGGCACCGGCGGCGAGATCTTCCTGCTGTACCCCGCCGACTCCCCGGCCGTACGCGCCGCGACGCACGCGCAGGACGACGAACTGCCCGCCGTACTGGAGCTGACCGACGTCGCCCCGGTCGCCGTCCCCGACCGGATCCGCGGCCGCGCCTGGGTCTCCGGCTGGCTGACCAGCGCGCCCGGCATCGCCGCCCCCGGCCACATGATGCTGCGCCTGGAGGTCGGCGAGGTGCACGTCGACGACCTCTGGGGCGACGCGGCGGTCGAGCCCGAGGACTTCGCGGCCGCCCGGCCCGACCCGCTCAGCGCGTACGAGACCGAACTGCTCCAGCACCTCGCCGCCGCCCACGACGACCACGTCCAGGCCCTGAGCACCCTGCTCGGGCGCGATGACGTGAAGAGCGTCGTGCCGCTCGCGGTGGACCGGTTCGGGCTGCGGGTGCGGTGCCGCGACGCGGCCGGGGGTGCGTTCGACGCGCGCTTCGACTTCCCCACGCCGGTGAAGGACGTCCACGGGCTGCGGCGCGCCATGCACACCCTCTTCCAGGCGGCGCGGAGCTGACCCGCCGGCACCGACTAGGCGGTGCCTTCGCCGCGCAGCCGCTCGCGGACCTTCTCCACCACGTCCGCGTACCGCGCCTCCGCGCCGTACCGCGTCGGTTCGTAGTACCGCTTGCCGTGGATCGCGTCCGGTGCGTACTGCTGGGCGGCGATGCCGCCCGGGACGTCGTGGGGGTAGACGTATCCCTGGGCGTGGCCCAGCTTGGCCGCGCCCTTGTAGTGGCCGTCACGCAGATGGGGCGGCACCGGTCCCGCCAGCCCGTTCCGCACGTCCGCCTGGGCGGCGAAGATCGCCGTCGTCGCGGCGTTCGACTTCGGTGCCAGGGCGAGCGCGATCGTGGCGTGGCTCAGCGTGAGAGCCGCCTCCGGGAAGCCGATCATGGCCACCGCCTGGGCCGCCGCGACCGCGAGGGGCAGCGCCGTCGGGTCCGCGAGTCCGATGTCCTCGCTGGCGGAGATCATCAGCCGGCGGGCGATGAACCGCGGGTCCTCCCCCGCCTCGATCATCCGCGCCAGATAGTGCAGGGCCGCGTCCACGTCCGAACCGCGGATCGACTTGATCAGCGCGCTCGCCACGTCGTAGTGCTGGTCGCCGTCCCGGTCGTACTTCACCGCCGCCCGGTCGACCGTCTCCTCCAGGGTGGCGAGGGTGATCTCCGGCTCCCCCTTGGCTATCGCCGCACCGGCGGCCGCCTCCAGGGCGGTCAGCGCCCGGCGGGCGTCGCCGCCCGCGATCCGCAGCAGATGCGCCCGGGCGTCCTCGGGCAGGGTGACCGCGCCGCCCAGGCCCCGCTCGTCGACGAGCGCGCGCTCCAGCAGGCCGCTGATGTCGTCGTCGGTGAGCGGTTCCAGGGTGAGCAGGAGCGAGCGGGAGAGCAGGGGGGAGATCACCGAGAAGTAGGGGTTCTCGGTGGTGGCGGCGATGAGGGTGACCCAGCGGTTCTCGACCGCCGGCAGGAGCGAGTCCTGCTGGGCCTTGCTGAAGCGGTGGATCTCATCGAGGAAGAGGACGGTCTCCTTGCCGAACCCGCCGGCCGCGCGGCGGGCCCCGTCGATGACCGCGCGGACCTCCTTGACGCCGGCCGTGATCGCGGACAGCTCGACGAAGCGCTTGTTGGTCGCCTTCGAGACGACGTACGCCAGGGTCGTCTTCCCGGTGCCGGGCGGCCCCCACAGGATCACGGAGGAAGCGCCCGCCGGGCCGCCGGCGCCCTCGCCGACCAGGCGGCGCAGCGGCGATCCGGGCTTGAGCAGATGCTGCTGGCCGACGACCTCGTCCAGCGTGCGCGGGCGCATCCGGACGGCCAGGGGGCGGCCGGCCGGGTCCTTCTCCTGGCGGTCTTCGGCTGCGGCGGTAAAGAGGTCGGGCTCCACATCCAGAAGCCTATGTCAGCCCACTGACAGTCCCGGCCGGGCCGGTCAGCCGGCCGGTCAGCTGGTCCAGAAGTCCCACCAGCGGGTGAGGATCAGCATCCCGATGATCCCGATGTGGACGGCCGGCAGGACCCAGGTGAACTCGTCGAAGAAGCCACGCAGCGCGCGGGGCGCGGGCAGCAGCCCGTTGCGGACGTTGTGCGAGGTCACGTACCAGAACATGACGATCGTCGCGACCCACGCCAGCGAGCACCACAGGCACAGCGCGTTGATCTCGTACAGCGACTGGTACATCAGCCACATGCAGAAGCCGACGCCGAAGAGCGTGCCCGCGTTCAGCCCCAGCCAGTACCAGCGGCGGAAGCGTGCGCCGCCGAGCAGCGCGACGCCGATGGCGATCACCATGGCGTACGTGACCAGGCCGAGCATCGGGTTGGGGAAGCCGAAGGCCGACGCCTGCTCGCTCTTCATGATGTTGCCGCAGGAGACGACCGGGTTCAGGCTGCAGCCCGGTGTGAAGGTCGGGTCCTCCAGCAGCTTGAACTTGTCCAGCGTGATCACCCACGCCGCGAGGAGCCCCGCCGCGCCCGTGACCACCAGCATCCACGCGAACGCCCGGCTCGACCCCGTACCCGCACGGGAGTCCGGGGACACGTCCTGAACCGTCGCAGTCGTCATATCGCCGTTCCATCGTTCGGAAGCTGGTGGGCAGGGATCATTTTGCCGCACCCGGGTCGCCCTCCGCCGTTCGGTGGACATAAGAAGGGCGGGGTCCGGCCATGACCGGACCCCGCCCCGGGCGTGCGTGCGTGTCAGGCGTAGCGCGCCTGGAGGACCTCGACGACCGAGTCCAGCGCGACCGCTTCCTGCTCGCCGGACTCCATGTCCTTGAGCTGGACCACGCCGTCGGCCAGGTCGCGCTCGCCGGCGACCAGCGTGTACCGGGCACCGGACCTGTTGGCCATCTTCATGGCGCCCTTCAGGCCGCGGCCGCCGTACGCGAAGTCGGTCGCGACCCCGGCCCGGCGCAGCTCGGTGACGACGCCGAACAGGATCCGGCGCGCCTCCTCGCCCACCGGCACCGCGAAGACGCTCGTCGTCGCCGGCAGGTCGAGGGTGATGCCCTCCGCCTCCAGCGCCAGGACCGTGCGGTCCACGCCCAGGGCCCAGCCGACGGACGGCAGGGCCGGGCCGCCGATCATCTCGGAGAGGCCGTCGTAGCGACCGCCGCCGCCGACCGCGGACTGGGAGCCGAGGCCGTCGTGGACGAACTCGAAGGTCGTGCGCGTGTAGTAGTCCAGGCCGCGCACCAGCTTCTCGTCGTCCTCGAAGGCGACGCCCGCCGCCGTCAGCAGCTCGCGCACCTGCTCGTGGTACGCCTTGCACGCCTCGCACAGGGAGTCGCGCAGGAGCGGCGCGCCGACCAGCTGCTTCTGGACCTCGGCGCGCTTGTCGTCGAGGACGCGCAGCGGGTTGATCTCGACGCGGCGGCGGGTGTCCTCGTCCAGGTCCAGGTCGCGCAGGAAGCCCTGGAGGGCCTCGCGGTAGGCCGGACGGCACTCGCGGCAGCCCAGGGAGTTCAGCAGGATGCGGAACTCACGCAGGCCCAGCGAGCGGTACGCCTGGTCGGCGAGGATGATCAGCTCGGCGTCGAGCGCCGGGTCCTCCGCGCCGATCGCCTCGGCGCCGACCTGCGAGAAGTGGCGGTAGCGGCCCTTCTGCGGGCGCTCGTAGCGGTAGTACGAGCCCGAGTACCAGAGCTTGACGGGGAGGTTGCCCGACTTGTGGAGGTTGGCCTCCAGCGCCGCGCGCAGCACGGACGCGGTGCCCTCGGGGCGCAGGGCCAGCTTGTCGCCGCCCTTGGTCTCGAAGGCGTACATCTCCTTGGTGACGATGTCGGTGGACTCGCCGACACCGCGGGCGAACAGCTCGACGTTCTCGAAGCCGGGGGTCTCGACGTAGCCGTAGCCGGAGTTCCTCAGCGGCGCGGCGATGGCCTCGCGTACCGCCAGGTACGTCGCCGAGTCCGGCGGAAGCAGGTCGTACGTGCCCTTGGGGGCCTGGAAAGTACTCACGGAAAGTCTCGTCACATTCCTCGTCGGGGAGCGTCCGCGCTCCCGAGGCCGGCGGCCACTTCCCGCAGGTACGGGTTGGTGGCGCGCTCGCGGCCGATGGTCGTCTGGGGACCGTGGCCGGACAGCACCACGGTCGAGTCGTCGAGCGGCAGGCACACGCGGGCCAGCGACGCGAGCATCTCGTCCATGTCACCGCCCGGCAGGTCGGTGCGTCCGATGGAGCCGGCGAACAGCAGGTCGCCCGAGAAGAAGACGGGCGGGATGTCCGCCGCCTCGGGCATGCCGAAGGTCACCGACCCCTTGGTATGGCCGGGCGCGTGCGACACGGTCAGCTCCAGACCCGCGAGGCTCAGCTTCGCCCCGTCGGTGAGCTCGTGGACGTCGTCCGGCTCCCCCACGGTCAGCTCGCCCATGAGCGGCATCCCGATGGAGCGGCCGAGGGCCTTGGCGGGGTCGCTCATCATGTACCGGTCGGCGGGGTGGATCCACGCGGGTACGTCATGGGCGCCGCAGACCGGGACGACGGAGGCGACGTGGTCGATGTGGCCGTGGGTCAGCACGACGGCGACGGGCTTCAGCCGATGCTTCTTGAGCGTCTCCTCGACTCCCTGGGCGGCCTGGTGGCCCGGGTCGATGATCACGCACTCCTCACCGGCGGCGGGGGCGACCAGGTAGCAATTGGTCCCCCAGGCCCCGGCGGGGAACCCGGCAATGAGCACGATCGTCCTTAAAAAGTCGTCCGGCGGAAGAATGCAGCAGATCAGAGCCTACCGGCGCTGCTCATTTCACAGCCAACCCGTATACGGTACGGGCACGCTCCGCCAGGACAGGTGGGAACGGGCGGACGGCCGACAACCGACCGACAACCGACAAGGAGAAACCCCGGTGGTCAGCAGCGATCAGCGGCGGCGCCAGCTCGCCAGAGAGAAGTACGAGCGGCAGATGAAGCGCCGTGAGGAGGCCCGTAAGAAGGCCAAGCGCCGCAACACGGTCATCATCGCCTCGGTCGTGGCGGTGCTGGTGGTCGGCGCCGGGGCGTACACCACTTTCCGCTCCGAGTCCGCCGCGGACGCGAAGAAGCCCGTCGAGCTCCCGCCGTCGCCGTCGGCGAGCGAGAGCTCCGCGCCGGAGCCGAAGATGGCCATCGACGCCAAGGCGAAGTACACGATGGCGCTCACCACGAACCACGGCGGCATCAAGATCGCCATGGACGCGGCGAAGACCCCGCGCACGGTGAACTCGTTCAAGCACCTCGCGGACAAGAAGTACTTCGACAACACCAAGTGCCACCGCCTCACCACCCAGGGCATCTTCGTGCTCCAGTGCGGCGACCCGAAGGGCGACGGCACGGGCGGCCCCGGCTACACCATCCCGGACGAGAACCTGAGCGCGCTGGGCAAGGCGGGCGCGGACGGCACGGTGACCTTCCCCGCCGGGACGGTGGCGATGGCCAACACCATGCAGCCGAACACCGGCGGCAGCCAGTTCTTCCTGGTCTACAAGGACACCAAGCTGCCCCCGCAGTTCACCCCGTTCGGCACGATGGACGCGGCGGGCCTGAAGGCCGTCCAGGAGATCGCCGAGGGCGGGGCCGAGGGCGGCACCACGGACGGCGCGCCGAAGAAGGCCGTCACCATCGAGAAGGCCACCGTCGGCAAGGCGTGAGGCGCGTCCCGTCCACTCGGGGCGGAGTGACGCGTGAACTGCTGAATTTCGGTCGCGCTGGGTGCGGACAGCCGGGCGGCCGGTCGCCTAGATTGGCGTTGTGCAGCGCGACCTCGACTGGCGCGTTGTGGAGGGCGGGCGAGGCCCGTCAGGGAACTGTGGACGATGCCCGGGGGTGACCGCCCTCGTCGGCATCATGTGGAGGAGGCGCTGTGAGCAGCGACCCGTGGGGCCGCGTCGACGAGACGGGCACCGTGTACGTGCGTACAGCCGACGGCGAGAAGGTCGTCGGATCGTGGCAGGCCGGTTCCCCCGAGGAGGCGCTGGCCTACTTCGAGCGCAAGTACGAGGGCTTGGTGGTCGAAATCGGCCTCCTCGAGAAGCGGGTGAAGACCACCGATCTGTCGGCCAAGGACGCGATGGCCGCGATCGACCACATCCGTCACCAGGTGGACGAGCACCACGCCGTGGGTGACCTCGACGCGCTGCGCAAGCGGCTGGACCAGCTGGTCGCGACCGTCGAGGCGCGGCGCGAGCAGCGCAAGGCCCAGAAGGCCAAGCAGACCGACGAGGCCCGCAAGGCCAAGGAGGCGCTGGTCGTCGAGGCCGAGGAGCTGGCCCAGAGCGAGCAGTGGCGGGCCGCGGGTGAGCGGCTGCGGGCGCTGGTGGACACCTGGAAGGGCCTGCCGCGGCTCGACCGGAAGTCCGACGACGAGCTGTGGCACCGGTTCTCGCACGCCCGGTCGGCGTTCTCCAAGCGGCGCAAGGCGCACTTCGCGTCCCTGGACGCGCAGCGCGAGGAGGCCCGCAAGGTCAAGGAGAAGCTGGTCGCCGAGGCGGAGGCGCTGTCCGGCTCCACGGACTGGGGTGTCACGGCCGCCCGCTACCGGGAGCTGATGGCGGAGTGGAAGGCGGCGGGCCGCGCCCAGCGCGAGCACGAGGACGAGCTGTGGAACCGTTTCCGCGGCGCCCAGGACGTCTTCTTCGCCGCGCGCAGCGAGGTCTTCGCTGAGCGTGACGCCGAGCAGGCCGAGAACCTCAAGCTGAAGGAGGAGCTCGCCGGCGAGGCCGAGAAGCTGGTGCCGGTGACGGACCTTAAGGCGGCCCGCGCGGCCTTCCGGGCCATCAACGAGCGCTGGGAGGCCATCGGGCACGTACCGCGCGACGCCCGGCCGAAGGTCGAGGGCCGGATGCACGCCGTGGAGCGGGCCATCCAGGAGGCCGAGGAGGCCGAGTGGCGGCGTACGAACCCGGAGGCACGCGCGCGTGCGGCGGGTCTGACGGGGCAGCTCCAGGACGCGGTCGACAAGCTGAAGAAGCAGATCGACGCGGCCCGGGCGGCGGGCAACGACGCCAAGGCCGACAAGCTGACGCGTGAGCTGGAGGGCCGGCAGGCGCTGCTGGACCAGGCGCTGAAGGGTCTGCAGGAGTTCGGCGGCTGATCCGCAGCTGATCCCGCAGCGGAAAGGGCCTCCCCGGTGACCGGGGAGGCCCTTTCGCGTGTCTGCCGCCTACGGCCTGCGGGCCGAGGTCACCCGGTACACGTCGTACACGCCCTCCACGCCGCGCACCGCCTTCAGGACGTGGCCCAGGTGCTTGGGGTCGCCCATCTCGAAGGTGAAGCGGGAGGTCGCGACGCGGTCGCGGGAGGTCTGGACGGCCGCCGACAGGATGTTGACGTGCTGGTCGGACAGCACCCGGGTGACGTCCGACAGGAGCCGGGAGCGGTCCAGCGCCTCGACCTGGATGGCGACCAGGAAGACGGACGACTGGGTCGGCGCCCATTCGACGTCGAGGATCCGCTCGGGCTGCTGCGAGAGCGAGTCGACGTTGACGCAGTCGGCGCGGTGAACCGATACGCCGCTGCCGCGGGTGACGAAGCCGATGATCGGGTCGCCCGGCACCGGCGTACAGCAGCGGGCCAGCTTGACCCAGACGTCCTCGACGCCCTTGACCACGACACCCGGGTCGGCCTTGGCGCGGCGCTTGCCGCGGCCACGGCTCGGCGGGGCCGACTCGGCGATGTCCTCGCTGGCGGCCTCCTCGCCGCCGAGGGCCTGCACCAGCTTCTGGACGATGGACTGGGCGGTGACATGGCCCTCGCCGATCGCCGCGTACAGCGACGAGATGTCGCTGTAGCGCATCTCGTGCGCCAGCGTGACCAGCGAGTCGCCGGTGAGGATGCGCTGGATCGGCAGGTTCTGCTTGCGCATGGCGCGCGCGATGGCGTCCTTGCCCTGCTCGATCGCCTCGTCGCGGCGCTCCTTGGAGAACCAGGCGCGGATCTTGTTCCTCGCCCGGGGCGACTTGACGAAGCCGAGCCAGTCGCGGGACGGGCCGGCGCCGGCGGCCTTGGAGGTGAAGACCTCTACCAGGTCGCCGTTGTCGAGGGTGGATTCGAGCGGGACGAGCCGCCCGTTGACCCGGGCTCCTATGGTGCGGTGGCCGACCTCGGTGTGGACGGCGTACGCGAAGTCGACCGGCGTCGCCCCGGCGGGCAGCGCTATGACATCGCCCTTCGGGGTGAAGACGAAGACCTCGTTGCGCGAGAGGTCGAAGCGCAGCGACTCCAGGAACTCGCTGGGGTCCTCGGTCTCCTTCTGCCAGTCGAGCAGCTGGCGCAGCCACGCCATGTCGTTGATGTGGTCGTCCTTGCCGGCCTTCTTCGGTACGTCGGTGCGCACCTTGGAGGCGCCGGCGACGGCCTCCTGCTTGTACTTCCAGTGGGCGGCGATGCCGTACTCGGCGCGGCGGTGCATGTCGAAGGTGCGGATCTGCAGCTCGACCGGCTTGCCGTTGGGGCCGATGACCGTCGTGTGGAGCGACTGGTACATGTTGAACTTCGGCATCGCGATGTAGTCCTTGAACCGGCCGGGGACCGGGTTCCATCGCGCGTGGACGGTGCCGAGGGCGGCGTAGCAGTCGCGGACCGTGTCGACGAGGACGCGGATGCCGACCAGGTCGTAGATCTCCGCGAAGTCCCGGCCGCGGACGATCATCTTCTGGTAGACGCTGTAGTAGTGCTTCGGCCGCCCGGTGACGGTGGCCTTGATGCGGGCGGCGCGCAGGTCGGACTGGACCTCGTCGATGACGGTGGCGAGGTACTCGTCGCGCTTGGGGGCGCGCTCGGCGACGAGGCGGACGATCTCGTCGTACATCTTGGGGTAGAGGATCGCGAAGGCGAGGTCCTCGAGCTCCCACTTGATGGTGTTCATGCCCAGGCGGTGGGCGAGCGGCGCGTAGATCTCCAGGGTCTCGCGTGCCTTCTTCTCCTGCTTCTCCCGCTTGAGGTAGCGCATGGTGCGCATGTTGTGCAGGCGGTCGGCGAGCTTGATGACCAGGACGCGGGGGTCCTTGGCCATGGCGACGACCATCTTGCGGACGGTCTCGGCCTGCGCCGCCTCGCCGAACTTGACCTTGTCGAGCTTGGTGACGCCGTCGACGAGGAGGGCGACCTGGTCGCCGAAGTCCTTGCGCAGCTGCTCCAGGCCGTACTCGGTGTCCTCGACGGTGTCGTGAAGGAGGCCCGCCATCAGCGTCGCGGGGTCCATACCGAGCTCGGCGAGGATGGTGGTGACGGCGAGGGGGTGCGTGATGTACGGGTCGCCGCTCTTGCGCTTCTGGCCGCGGTGCCAGCGCTCGGCGACCTGGTAGGCGCGCTCGATCTGGCGGAGCGTCGACGTCTCGATCTTCGGGTCGTTGCTGCGGACTATGCGCAGCAGGGGCTCCAGGACCGGGTTGTACGGCGACGAGCGCTGCACGCCGAGCCGGGCGAGGCGGGCGCGGACGCGGTTGGAGGAGCCGCCGGAGCGGGCGGCGGCGGCCGGGGTGGGCTTCGGGGCCGAGACGGGGGCCGGGCCGGAGGCGCGCTGCGGGGTGGCCGGGGGCCTGGGCGCGCCCTCCGCGGGCTCGTTCCGGTTCTGGGGCGTGGCTGGGGACGCCGCGGCCTGGTCGGCCCGCTGGTCGGGTTTCGCGGCGGAGAGTGGCTGGGCCTCGTCTGGCAAGAGCGCTCCTCGTGCGGGTCCCGGGTCCCCCGGTCGAGCCCGGACACCCATGGTATCGACCCGGGCGGCCGGGTGCTTCACGCGGTTGCGGACGGGGAAGGGGCGGGCCGGGCGGGGCTCCGTGGCCGGGTACGCCGACGGGTGCCGCAGGAACGACGACGGGCGCCGCGGGGGTGTTCCCCGGGGCACCCGTCGTGTACGTGCCTGCCTCGCGCGGTCAGAGCGTGATGAGGGCCTCCAGCGGCGCGCCGCCCAGGGCGGGCTCCAGGCGGGCCCGGCCGCCCAGGAAGCCGAGCTCCATGAGGACCGCGACGCCCGCGACCTCCGCGCCGGCCCGCCGGATGAGCTCCAGCGAGGCCTCGGCGGTGCCGCCGGTGGCGAGGACGTCGTCGATGACCATCACGCGGTCACCGGGGAGGAGGTCCTCGGCGTGCACCTCGATCTCGGCGGAGCCGTACTCCAGGTCGTACGCCTGGCTCAGTGTGGCGCCGGGCAGCTTGCCCGCCTTGCGGACGGGGATGAAGCCCAGCTGCGCCGTGACGGCGACCGGCGCGGCGAGGATGAAGCCGCGCGCCTCCAGGCCGACGATCTTGGTGGCGCCGCTGCGGACGCAGAGCTCGGCCAGCGCGCCGGTGAGCGCGTGGAACGCCTGCGGGTCGGCGAGCAGCGGGGTGATGTCCTTGAAGACCACGCCCGGCTTGGGGTAGTCCGGGACGTCCCGGATGCGGCTGAGCAGGAGCTCCTGCGTGCTGCTGACGGTCATCGCCGCTTCCCCCGGCCGCGGGTCGGCTGGCGGCGCTGGCCGACGACCGCCCCGGCGGGCGTCGCGTCCTCGGCGTCCCGGTCCGCGCCGTCCTGCGGCTCGGCGCCGCCGTCCGTGGCGTCGGCGCCGGCGGACTCGCCCTTGGCGGCGGCGGCCCGCTTGGCCAGGACGCGCTTCTTCAGCGCCTTCATGCTCGGGTCGCGCTCCTTGAGGTCGGCGACGAGCGGCGTGGCGATGAAGATCGAGGAGTACGCGCCGGCGGCGAGGCCGACGAAGAGCGACAGCGAGATGTCGTTCAGCATGCCGGCGCCCAGGAAGCCGCCGCCGATGAAGAGCAGACCCGCCACCGGCAGCAGCGCCACCACGGTGGTGTTGATGGAGCGCACCAGGGTGCTGTTGAGGCTGCGGTTGGCGATCTCGCTGTACGTCCAGCGGGTCTGCTTGGTGATGTCCTTCGACGCCTCCTTGAGCCCGTCGAAGACGACGACGGTGTCGTAGAGGGAGTAACCGAGGATCGTGAGCAGACCGATCACGGTGCCGGGCGTGACCTCGAAGCCGACCAGGGCGTAGATCCCGACCGTGATGGTCAGGTCGTGGATCAGCGCGATCAGCGCGGCGACCGCCATGCGCCACTCGAAGGCGATCGCGAGGTAGATCACCACGAGGATCATGAAGACGCCGAGGCCCGTCCAGGCCTTGTTGGCGATCTGCTCGCCCCAGCTGGGTCCGACCTGCTGGGCGTTGAGCTGGTCCTCGGGGACCTTCAGGTCGTCGGCGAGCGCCGTGGCGATCTTGTCCGCCTGAGCCGTGTCGACGTCGCTGATCTGGATGCGCAGGCCGCCGTTGCCCAGCTCCTGGACGATCGGCGTGTGCCCGGAGACCTCCGCGGTGGCGTCCCGGGCCTCGGCGACGGAGACCGAGGTCTTGGGGGTGGTGATGACCACGCCGCCCTTGAACTCGATGCCCATGTTGAGGCCCTGGACCATCAGGCCGGCGATGGCCGTGATGGTGATCAGGATGGAGACGCCGTACCAGAGCATCCGCTTGCCGACGAAGTCGTACCCGACCTCGCCGCGGTAGAGACGGGCGCCGAGGGTGCCGAGTCGTGACATCTCACGCCTCCTTCGGGTCGATGGTCACGGAGGCGGAGCGGCGCGAGCGGCGCAGCGGAGGCTTGACTCCGAGGCGCTTCGGGTCCAGACCCGACCACGCGTGGCCGCTGCCGAAGAACTTCGTCCGGGCGAACAGCGTCATCAGCGGCTTGGTGAAGAGGAACACGACGACGACGTCGAGGAGGGTCGTCAGGCCGAGCGTGAACGCGAAGCCCTGCACCTTGCCGACGGTCACGATGAACAGCACCGCGGCGGCGAGGAACGACACGAAGTCGGAGACGAGGATGGTGCGCCGGGCGCGCGGCCAGGCCCGCTCGACGGCCGGGCGGAGCGTGCGGCCCTCGCGGATCTCGTCACGGATGCGTTCGAAGTACACGATGAACGAGTCCGCGGTGATGCCGATCGCCACGATGGCACCGCAGACGGCCGGCAGGTTCAGCGCGAAGCCGATGGCCGGGCCGAGCAGCGACATCAGGGCGTAGGTGAGGACCGCGGAGGCGAGGAGGCTGAGGAGCGCGATGAGCGCCAGGCCCCGGTAGTACACCACCAGGTAGATCACGACGAGCGCGAGGCCGATGGCGCCGGCGATCAGACCGGCCATGAGCTGCTCACCGCCGAGCGCCGGGCTGACGGTGTCGACGCTCTCCTCCTCGAAGGACAGCGGGAGCGCGCCGTAGGACAGGATGTTGGCCAGGTCGGTGGCGGTGTCCTGGTTGAAGCTGCCGGTGATCTCGGCGCTGCCGCCGCCGATGACGCTGTTGACGGACGGGGCGGAGACCACCTGGCCGTCGAGCATGATCGCGAACTGGTTCATCGGCGGGGCCTGCGAGGCGAGCTTGCCGGTCGTGGCGGCGAACTTCTTGGCGCCCTTGTCGGTGAAGCCGAGCTGGACGATCCAGATGCCGCGCTGCGGGTCGAGAACGCCCTTGGCCTCGTCGACGTCCGTGCCCTCGACCTCGGACGGGCCGAGGATGTACTTGGCGTCGCCCTCGCTGCCGCAGGCCACGGTGGGCTTGGCCGGGTCGGCGTTGCGCGCCGGGTTGGGCACTTCCTTGTTCTCGCCCTTCGGACGGCAGTCGAGGGCGGCGAACTGCGCGTCCAGGGCGGCGGTGCCCGCGTCGGCGGAGCCGGACGGCTTCGGGGCGCCGGACGGGCTGCCGGACGGGGCCGGCTTGCCGGAGGTGGTCGCCGACGGCGAGGGGGCCTTCTTCAGGGCGTCCGGGACGGCGCGGCCCTGGGTGGTGGCGCTGGGCGAAGGGGTCGCCTTCCCACTGGGCGTGGCCTTGCCGCTGGGGCTGGCGCTGGGGCTCGGGGAGCCGCTCGCGGCGGGCGGCTCCCCGACGGGGCCGCTGCCGGCGGCGGTCAGCACCGGCCGGAAGTACAGCTGGGCGGTGGTGCCGACCTGCTCGCGGGCCTGCTTGGGGTCCGTCGCCTTGGGGATGTTGACGATGATGTGCCGCTCGCCCTGCTGCTGGACCTCCGACTCCGAGACACCCAGACCGTTGACGCGGCGCTCGATGATGCCGATCGCGGTCTGCATGTTGGTGTCGTTGATGGAGTCCGGCTTACCGGGCTGGTTCTCCGCCCTGAGCGTGATGCTCGTGCCGCCGGCGAGGTCGATGCCCAGGCGCGGGGTGAGGTCCCCGGACGCGAACATCCCGCCGATCAGGGCGCCCATGACGATCAGGATCAGGGCCAGGGCACGCCCTGGCCTGCCCTGGCCCCCCGTCGCCTGTCCTCTGCCCTTCTTGGGTGCTGCCACCTTCTCGTTTCTCCCTGTCCAACCGCCACGCGCCGGGTGAGCGTCGAGGCGGCCACGAAGTGGTGTGGGGATTCCCCCGCGTGTGTCGGCACGGACGCGCGGACCGCGGTCCGCCGCTACGCGGCGTCGCGCGGTCCCCGGATGATGCCAGCCTTACTTCGCGTCGGTGTCGCCGTCGCTCTTGTCGTCGCTCTTGGCGTCCTTGGCGTCCTTGGCATCCTTGGTCGCGTCGATCGCCTCGGGAGCGGTCCCGGCGTCGTCGGCCGCGTCCTTCTTGCCCAGGTCGATCTTGTCACCCTCGGTGAGCGAGGAGATGTCGTCCGGGACGACGGCCTCGTCGGCATCGCTGTCGGTGCCGGTCTCGGTGTCACCGTGGACGATGCGGTTGTACTCCTCGTCCTCGAGGACGGCGCCGATCGCGTTCTTCGCGTAGACGGCGTGGACGCCCGGGGCGACCTCGAGGAGGACCGTGTCGTCGCCGACCTCCTTGACGGTGGCGTACATCCCCCCGATCGTCCGCACGCCGGAACCGGGCTGCATCTGGTTGCGCATCGCCGCTGCCTGCTGCTGCTTCTTCTTGGCGGAGCGGGTCATCAGGAACATGGCCCCGATGAGGACGATGAACGGGAGAAGGGTCACGATATCCACGGGACGACAAATCCTTCGCACGGTCGCGGTCGGCGTCGGGGTCGGCCGCGGCCTGGTCTTCGGGGGTGGGTACGCCGACCGAAGGGTCGGCATCGGCGGAGTCTAGGCGAGTCCGCATCAATGGAACAACGCCCAGCATGGCACCGTGGTTCCGGGCCCGGCGAGTGACCTCGCCGTCACGCCCCGAACAGCCCCTGTTGTCCGCTTCCCGCGCCCTGGGCCTGCGGCGGTACGAGGCCGAGGTGCGCCCACGCCGCGGGCGTCGCGACCCTCCCCCTGGGCGTACGGGCCAGCAGGCCTTCCCGTACGAGGAAGGGCTCGGCGACCTCCTCGACGGTCTCGCGCTCCTCGCCCACGGCGACGGCGAGCGTGGACAGCCCGACCGGGCCGCCGCCGAAGAGCTTGAGGAGCGCCTGGAGCACCGCGCGGTCGAGCCGGTCGAGACCGCGGCCGTCCACCTCGTACACCGCGAGCGCGGTGGCGGCGATCTCGCGGGTGATCACACCGTCGGCCTTGACCTGGGCGTAGTCGCGGACGCGGCGCAGCAGGCGGTTGGCGATGCGGGGCGTGCCGCGGGAGCGGCCGGCGATCTCGGCGGCGCCGTCGGCCTCGATCTCGACGTCGAGGAGCCGGGCGGAGCGGTGGATGACGCGCTCCAGCTCGCCGGGGGCGTAGAACTCCATGTGCGCGGTGAAGCCGAAGCGGTCGCGCAGCGGGGGCGGCAGCAGGCCCGCCCGGGTGGTGGCGCCGACCAGGGTGAAGGGCGGCAGCTCCAGCGGGATGGCGGTGGCGCCGGGGCCCTTGCCGACGATCACGTCGACGCGGAAGTCCTCCATCGCCATGTAGAGCATCTCCTCGGCGGGCCGGGACATCCGGTGGATCTCGTCGAGGAAGAGGACCTCGCCCTCCTGGAGGGAGGAGAGGATCGCGGCGAGGTCGCCGGCGTGCTGGATGGCGGGGCCGGAGGTGATCCGGATGGGGGCGCCCATCTCGGCCGCGATGATCATGGAGAGGGTGGTCTTGCCGAGGCCGGGGGCGCCGGAGAGCAGGACGTGGTCGGCGGTGGCCCCGCGTGCCAGGGCCGCCTTGAGGACCAGGTCCAGCTGCTCGCGCACCCGCTCCTGGCCCACGAACTCGTCCAGCGACTTGGGGCGCAGGGCGGCCTCGACGGCCTGGTCCTCGCCGTCGGCGGCGGCGCCGACCAGCCGCTCGCCGGGGGCGGTCGCGGTGTCGTCGGCCGGGGGTGCGGTGTCGTCCCAGTTCACAGTGGAATGCCTCGTGGGGGTCAGCGGGTGCGGTTGAGGGTCTGGAGCGCGGCTTTGAGGAGCTGCCCGATCTGGGGCTCGCCGCCGGCCGCCTCGGCCTGCGGGGTGACGGCGGCGACCGCCTCGTCGGCCTCGCGGGTGGCGTAGCCGAGGCCGATCAGGGCGGCGTGCAGCTGGTCGCTCCAGGAGCGGACGGCCGTCGCAGCGCGGGCCGCGGGTACCGCCGAACCGACGGGCTCGCCGAGCCGGTCCTTGAGCTCGAGCAGCAGCTTCTGGGCGCCCTTCTTGCCGATGCCGGGCACGGCGGTGAGCGCCTTCTCGTCGCCGGAGGCCACCGCGGCGCGCAGCGCATCGGGGCTGTGCACGGCGAGCATGGCCTGCGCGAGGCGGGGGCCGACGCCGCTCGCGGTCTGGAGCAGCTCGAAGACCTGGCGCTCGTCGTCGTCGGCGAAGCCGTACAGCGTGAGGGAGTCCTCCCGTACGACCAACGAGGTGGCGAGGCGGGCTTCCTGACCGACCTTCAGGCCGGCGATCGTGTGCGGCGTGCACTGGACGGCCATGCCGATGCCGCCGACCTCGATCACGGCGGTCGTCGGTGCGAGCGCGGCGACGGGGCCGCTCACGAAGGCGATCATGCGGTACGGCCTTTCACGGTCATGGCTTGGTTCGTGGCCCGGTTCGTGGCGCGGTGGGCGGCGACGGCCTGCTGGAGCCGGTTCTGGGCGGGGGCCCGCCAGATGTGGCAGATGGCGAGGGCGAGGGCGTCGGCGGCGTCGGCCGGTTTCGGCGGGGCGTCGAGCCGCAGCAGCCGGGTCACCATGGCGCCGACCTGCGCCTTGTCGGCGCGGCCGCTGCCGGTGACGGCGGCCTTCACCTCGCTGGGGGTGTGGAGGGCGACGGGCAGTCCGCGGCGCGAGGCGCACAGGATGGCGACGGCGCTGGCCTGGGCCGTGCCCATCACCGTGCGGACGTTGTGCTGGCTGAAGACGCGCTCCACGGCGACCAGTTCGGGCCGGTGCTCGTCCAGCCACTCCTCTATGCCGCGCTCGATGGCGACGAGACGGTGCCCGGTCTCCGCGTCGGCCGGTGTGCGCACGACTCCGACACCGAGCATCGTCAGCGGACGGCCGGCGACGCCCTCGACGACGCCGACGCCGCACCGCGTCAGCCCTGGGTCCACCCCGAGAACGCGCACGCCACCCCTCCTTCGTTCAGCCGTTCAGCTGTTTGTGCAGGCTATCGGGTGGCACTGACAACGCGACGGGCCGGCAAGGTACGTGTCCCTTGCCGGCCCGTCGCGTACCGCTGCGTCAGGTGTCGACCGTCAGGCGTCGACCTTCGCCATGACGTCGTCGGAGACGTCGAAGTTGGCGAAGACGTTCTGCACGTCGTCGCTGTCCTCGAGCGCGTCGATCAGCTTGAAGATCTTGCGCGCGCCCTCCTCGTCCAGCTCGACCTGCATGGTCGGGACGAAGTTGGCGTCGGCCGAGTCGTAGTCGATGCCGGCCTCCTGGAGGGCGGTGCGCACCGCGACCAGGTCGGTGGCCTCGCTGATCACCTCGAAGCTCTCACCGAGGTCGTTGACTTCCTCGGCACCCGCGTCCAGGACCGCGCCGAGCACGTCGTCCTCGGTCAGCTCGCCCTTGGGGACGATGACGACGCCCTTGCGGTTGAACAGGTACGAGACCGAGCCCGGGTCGGCCATCGAGCCGCCGTTGCGGGTCATGGCGACGCGGACGTCGGAGGCGGCGCGGTTGCGGTTGTCGGTGAGGCACTCGATGAGCACGGCGACACCGTTCGGCCCGTACCCCTCGTACATGATCGTCTCGTAGTCGGCGCCACCGGCCTCCAGGCCGGCGCCGCGCTTGACCGCGGAGTCGATGTTCTTGTTCGGGACGGAGCTCTTCTTCGCCTTCTGAATGGCGTCGTAGAGCGTCGGGTTACCGTCCGGGTCGCCGCCGCCGGTGCGGGCCGCCACCTCGATGTTCTTGATCAGCTTCGCGAAGAGCTTGCCGCGCTTGGCGTCGATCACGGCCTTCTTGTGCTTCGTCGTAGCCCATTTAGAGTGGCCGGACATCTGCCTGTCTCCTTCGCGTAACCCATTTCAGAACGAACCCCAGAGATCCTACCGGGATCGGATCAGCGCGCGGCGCGCACCATCTCCACGAACAGGCCGTGGACGCGGTGGTCGCCCGTCAGTTCCGGGTGGAAGGACGTGGCGAGCGCGTTGCCCTGCCGTACGGCGACGATGTGGCCGTCGTACTCGGCGATGACCTCGGCCTGGGCGCCGACCGACTCGACCCAGGGGGCGCGGATGAAGACGCCTTCCACGGGGCCGCCGTCGATGCCCGCGACCTCGACGCCCGCCTCGAAGGACTCGTTCTGCCGCCCGAAGGCGTTGCGCCGCACGATCATGTCGATGCCGCCGAGGGTCTCCTGGCCCGAGCGCGGGTCGAGGATCTTGTCGGCGAGCATGATCAGGCCGGCGCAGGTGCCGTAGACGGGCATGCCCGCCTCGACGCGCTCGCGCAGGGGCTCCATGAGCCCGAAGAGCACGGCCAGCTTGGAGATGGTGGTGGACTCGCCGCCGGGGATGACCAGGCCGTCGACCTCGGCGAGCTCTTCGGGGCGCCGGACCGGCCTGGCCACGGCGTCCGCCGCGGCCAGGGCGATCAGGTGCTCCCGTACGTCGCCCTGGAGGGCCAGGACGCCTATCACGGGGGTGTTGCTCATGGTGTTCTGTGCCTTACCAGCCGCGGTTCGCGTAGCGCTCGGCCTCGGGGAGGGTGTCGCAGTTGATGCCGACCATGGCCTCGCCCAGGTTGCGGGAGGCGTCGGCGATGATCTTCGGGTCGTCGTAGAAGGTGGTGGCCTTCACGATGGCGGCGGCGCGCTTGGCCGGGTCGCCCGACTTGAAGATGCCGGAGCCGACGAAGACGCCCTCGGCGCCCAGCTGGCGCATCAGCGCGGCGTCGGCGGGGGTGGCGACGCCACCGGCGGAGAACAGCACGACCGGCAGCTTGCCGAGCTCGGCGACCTCCTTGACGAGCTCGTACGGGGCGCGCAGCTCCTTGGCGGCGGCGAACAGCTCGTTGTTGTCGAAGCCGCGCAGCTTGGCGATCTCGTTCTTGATCTGGCGCAGGTGGCGGACGGCCTCGACGACGTTGCCGGTGCCGGCCTCGCCCTTCGAGCGGATCATGGCCGCGCCCTCGGCGATGCGGCGCAGGGCCTCACCGAGGTTGGTGGCGCCGCAGACGAAGGGGGTGGTGAAGGCCCACTTGTCGGAGTGGTTGACCTCGTCGGCCGGGGTGAGGACCTCGGACTCGTCGATGTAGTCGACGCCGAGGGACTGCAGCACCTGGGCCTCGACGAAGTGGCCGATGCGGGACTTGGCCATGACCGGGATGGAGACCGCGTCGATGATCTCCTCGATCATGTTCGGGTCGGACATCCGGGCCACGCCGCCGTCCTTGCGGATGTCGGCGGGGACCCGCTCCAGGGCCATGACCGCGACGGCGCCGGCGTCCTCGGCGATCTTCGCCTGCTCGGCGTTGACCACGTCCATGATCACGCCGCCCTTGAGCTGCTCGGCCATGCCGCGCTTCACGCGGGCGGTGCCGGTCTCGGGGGACTGCGGGGTGGTGGGGAGCGTGCTGGACACGAGGGACCTCACTCGAAAGAACAGGGGGTTTTCGACAACATTGAGGAAACCCGGCGCGGCCAGTCCACATCAAGGGCCAATAGTGAGGTGGTGGCTCGTTTTTCCCACGGTGTGGGCGTTACGGGCGGTCCGCGAGTGCCACGGGGGGCTCGTCGTCCATCTCGAACGCCATCGGGAACGGCGCGTGGCCCGCCAGCCGGAACCAGCGCACCGTGCGGTGCCTGCGCAGCGCCCGCGCCGCCCGTACGGAGTCGTTGTGGAACCGCCGGGCCATCGGCACCCGGCGCACCGCCGCCGCGAGCTCCAGGCACGCCTCCTCGCCGCCGGGCGCCTCCCGTACCGCCTCGACCTGCTCCGGCTCCCCGAACACCGCGCGCAGCGCCTGGCTGAGCTCGCTCTCGGCGACCTCGCGGTGCTCCTCCTCGGCCTGCCGGGCCGCGTGCGCCGCCTCGTACAGCACGATCGACGCCGCCGGGTCCAGCACCTTGGCGGTGGCCAGCTCCTGGGCGACCGAAGCACGCCGTACGAGCTGGGCGTCGAGCGCGGCGCGGGCGGCGTCGATCCGGGCGTGCAGCCGGTCGAGCCGGCCCGCGGTCCAGCTCAGGTAGAGACCGATCGCGACCAGGCCGACGACGATCCAGATGAGGGTTTCGATCACGGGCGCACAGGCTACCGGGGCGCCGGCATGCGCCCTTCCCACACCGACCGGTCGTGCGCAAAGAGGACGCGGCTCGGCTCGAGCTCGGCGAGCCGGTCCAGCCACGGCCGGTAGCGCCCCTCGAACTCCCGGCGCCCTCGGCGCGGGCGCGGCGGGCCATCTCGTCGGACGCGAACTGCGAGGCGAAGTCGTACGCCTGCCCCGCCGGCACCGTGGTGCCCTCGCTCCCGGAGACCACCAGGGACTGGTGCCCGGCCGTGTGCCCGGGCGTCGGGACGACGCGGACCCCCGGCCACACCTCGGCCTCGCCGTCGAGCTCCTCGTAGCGGGCGCCGGGGAAGTCGACGAGCGCGTCGATGGTGTAGCCGCCGGCGCGGGCGGTGGCGAGTTCGCCGCGCTGGACGAGGACGGGGCGGCCCGCGAGGAGCGGGTTCGCGCCGCAGTGGTCGAAGTGGAGGTGGCAGTTCACGACGATGTCGATGTCGCCCGGCGTCACGCCACGCGCCGCGAGCGCCGCGACGAGGTCCTTGCGGCGCGGACGGTAGTGCGCCTCCGCCTCGGGGTCTCCGGCGCCGAGGCCGGTGTCGAAGAGCAGGAGCCCGGCCTCGTGCCGTACGAGGTACGCGAGTACAGGTTCGACGCGCGGGTGCTCGGTGCCCGCCTCGGCGGCGGGGCGGACGAAGTACCCGAGGTCGATCCTTTCGACGGCGGTGTGCTGTCCCATGCCCCCATGATCTCTACGCGCCGGCGCGGCGGAAGAGGGCCGTCCACAGGAAGGGCTCGCCGAAGCGCGGTGACTCGTGCGGTTCGTCGCGCATCCGGCGCAGCTCGACCTCGGTCAGCCCGGCGAAGACGCGGCGCAGCGCCCCGGGCGTGTAGGCGAGACCGCCGTGGAGTCCGCCCTGTCGAACCGGTCCTCGCCTGTGGGCGGCGCGGCCGCGTCACCCACGAGGAAGCGCGCGCCGAGCCCGGCGGCGGCCGCCTTGGCCCGCGCCCGCTCGACCATCCGCGGCGCCAGGTCCACGCCGGTCACCCGGTGCCCGGCCGAGGCGAGGAGCACGGAGAGCGAGCCGGTGCCGCAGCCCACGTCCAGTACGTCGGAGGGCTCGGGCGGCGCCCACCGCAGCACCCGGCTCCGCCACGCGGCACGGGTGGGCGCCGCCCGCAGGCCGTGATCGGGCTCGTCGTCGAACGTCGCCGCGGCGGCGTCCCAGTAGCGCGAGATGGCGGAGGTCAGATCGGCCTGATCGGTCGGCTCGGTCGGTGCGGGCGGTGAGGTCGGCTCGGTCGGTGAGGTCGGCTCGGTCGGTGCGGTCACGGAAGTGATCGTCGCAGGCACCACTGACAACGCCCGGCGACAGCCGGAAACGGGCGCCTAGTCCCGCGCCAGCCCCCAGCGGGCCCGCAGGCCCCCCGCCCGCTCGTCGGCGGCCACCGAGGCCGCGCCGTCCGTCACCGTCTCGTACACCGCCAGGATGTCCGCGCCGACCGTCGACCAGTCGAAGCGCCGCACATGCGCGCTGCCCCGCTCGTGGAGCTCCTGGCGGCGGGCCGGGTCGCCGAGGAGGCGGATCGCCGCGTCCGCCAGCGCGTCCGCGTCCTCGTTGGCGAACAGCTCGCCCGCCGCGCCCTTGTCCAGCACCTGCGTGAACGCGTCCAGGTCGCTGGCCAGCACCGGCGCGCCCGCCGACATGGCCTCCACCAGGATGATGCCGAAGCTCTCGCCACCCGTGTTGGGCGCCACGTACACGTCCACGCTGCGCAGCAGCCGCGCCTTGTCCTCGTCGCTGACCATGCCGAGGAACTCCACCCGGCGGCGCATGGCGGCCGGGAGGGAGGCGACGGCCTCCTCCTCGTCGCCCCGGCCCGCGACCAGCAGCCGGGTCTCGGGCCGGGCCTCCAGGATCCTCGGCAGCGCCTTCATCAGCACCGGCAGCCCCTTGCGCGGCTCGTCGATCCGGCCGATGAAGCCGAGCGTGCCGCCCTGCCACTCCGGCTTGGGGTCGGCCTTGGCGAAGAAGTCGACGTCCACCCCGTTCGGGATGACCACCGCGTCCCCGCCCAGGTGCTCGACGAGCGTGCGGCGGGCGTACTCGCTCACCGCGATCCGCGCGCTGATCTTCTCCAGCGCCGGCTGGAGGATCGGGTACGCCGCGATCATCGCGCGCGAGCGCGGGTTGGAGGTGTGGAAGGTGGCCACGATGGGTCCCTGCGCCGCCCAGCACGCCAGCAGCCCCAGCGACGGCGACGCCGGCTCATGGATGTGGATCACGTCGAACGTGCCGTCGTGCAGCCAGCGCCGCACCCGCGCCGCCGACAGGAAGCCGAAGTTCAGCCGGGCCACCGAGCCGTTGTACGGCACGGGCACCGCGCGCCCCGCCGACACCACGAACGGCGGCAGCGGCGTGTCGTCGTCGGCCGGGGCGAGGACGGACACCTCGTGCCCGAGCCGGATCAGGTGGTCCGCGAGGTCACGGATGTGGAACTGGACGCCGCCCGGCACGTCCCACGCGTACGGGCATACGATGCCGATCCTCACGACGTCACCTGGTCCTGGTCCTGACCCCGGTCCCGATCCTGGTCCAGGTCCGCCAGCCACAGCCGCTGCAGCATGTGCCAGTCCTCCGGGTGCTCGGCGATCCCGGTGGCGAAGGCGTCGGCCAGCGCCTGCGTCATGGCCGCCGTCTTCTCCGCCCGCGTCCCCGTCTCCGGCACCTCCACCGGGGGATGGACCCGCGCCTTCAGGACCGGCGTGTCGTCGTACCAGAGCGTCGCCGGCAGCAGCAGCGCACCCGTCTGCTGCGCCAGCATCGCGGGCCCCGCCGGCATCCGCGCCGCCTCTCCGAAGAACTTCACCTCGACGCCCGACGACGCCGACAGGTCCCGGTCCGCCACCAGGCACACCAGCCCGCCCGCGCGCAGCCGCCGCGCCAGCGTCCCGAACGCCGACCCGCCGGTGTGCGGCAGCACCTCCATGCCCAGCGACTCGCGGTACGCCACGAACCGGTCGTACAGCGACTCCGGCTTCAGCCGCTCGGCCACCGTCGTGAACGGCACGCCCAGCGACCGCGTCACCCACACCCCGGCCAGGTCCCAGTTCGCCAGGTGCGGCAGCGCCAGCACCACCCCGCGCCCGGAGGCCAGCCCGTCCGTCAGGCGGTGGACCTCCCGCACCTCGACGCTGTCGGCGACCCGCCGCGCACTCCACGCCGGCAGCCGGAAGGACTCCATCCAGTAGCGCATGTACGAGCGCATCCCGGCCCGGGACAGCTCGGCCAGCCGCTCCGGGGACGCGTCCGGCACCACGCGCGCGAGGTTGGACTCCAGCCGCAGCACGCCCTTGCCGCGCCGCTTCCACGCCGTGTCGGCGATGCGCCGCCCGAGGCCCACCGCCACCGGCTCCGGCAGCTTCTTGACCGCCGCCCAGCCCAGCCCGTACAGCGCGTCCGTCAACCGGTCGCTCGCCCCGCTCATGTGGCCTCACTCCCCCGTGCCCCGGCGGCGTCCGCCTCCGCGGCCTCGCGCCGCACCGTCACCACGCGCTGGCCCAATGTCACCGCGCTTCCCACGGCCACCAGCCACAGGGCGATCGGCAGCAGCACCTGGATGCCCGGTACGCCGAAGCCGTGCAGCCCCGCGAGGCCCGCCGCCACCAGCGAGACGACCAGCCGCTCCGCGCGCTCGACCAGGCCGTTCACCGCCACCGGCAGGCCGATGGACTCGCCCCGCGCCTTGGTGTACGACACGACCTGGCCGCTCGCCAGGCAGAAGATGGCCACGGCACACAGCACATTGTCGTCGCCCTTGCCCGCGTACCACAGCGCGAAGCCACCGAAGATGGCGCCGTCCGCCACCCGGTCCAGGGTCGAGTCCAGGAAGGCCCCCCAGCGGCTGGAGATCCCCGCCTGACGGGCCATATTGCCGTCCACCAGGTCCGAGAACACGAACAGCGTGATGACGATCGTGCCCCAGAAGAACTCGCCCCGCGGGAAGAAGACCAGCGCCCCGGCCACCACCCCCGCCGTGCCGATGAGGGTGACGGCGTCGGGACTCACTCCGCGGCGGAGCAGAAACGCGGCGAACGGTGTGAGAACACGCGTGAAAAACGCACGCGCGTACTTGTTCAGCATGGCCTTCCCGAGGGTCGGTGAGCCGCGCGGCCCCATCGGCCACCGGCTGGCCCATCGTAGCCAGCGCCGCCCCGTCAATACCCCTGGGCACCGCACACCCCACGTGGCGTCGGCGAATACCCGCTCCCGGCCCGCCGCGTACATCCCGCGTATGTCCCGCGTATGTCCGTCGTATGGACGCGGCCTGACCGGAGTGGAAAGCTCGAAAGACCACCGCGGGCACCGCCGGAGCTGCCCCGCTCAGGGTCGCTCCCCCGCGCCCGCGCCCCCCACCTCCACCGTGCACGCACCGTGCACCGGCGATCAGGAGGAAGAATCATGGGCGACAAGGCGAACACCCACCCAGGAGCCGCCGGCAGGGCTCTTACGGCCGACCAGCCCGCATCGGTACGGAATGTGGTGCTGGTCGGCCACAGCGGATCCGGCAAAACCACCCTCGTCGAGGCCCTCGCGCTGACCGCCGGAGCGGTCAACCGGGCAGGACGGGTCGAGGACGGCGCCACGGTCTCCGACTACGACGAGATCGAGCACCGTCAGCAACGCTCCGTACAGCTCTCCCTCGTCCCCGTCGGCTGGGACGGCTACAAGATCAACCTGCTCGACACCCCCGGATACGCCGACTTCGTCGGCGAGCTCCGGGCCGGCCTGCGCGCCGCGGACGCGGCCCTCTTCGTCGTATCGGCGGCCCAGGAGGCCGACGCCGTCGCCGGCTCCACCCGGATGGTCTGGGAGGAGTGCGCGGCCGTCGGCATGCCCCGCGCCATCGTCGTCACGCACCTCGACACCGCGCGCACCGACTTCGAGCAGCTCACCCAGGTCCTGGCCGGCATCTTCGGCGGCGACGACCCCGACGCCATACTCCCGCTCTACCTGCCCGTGCTCGGCCCCGAGGCACCCGACGGGCACGCCCCGGCCACCGGCCTGGTCGGCCTGCTCACCCAGAAGATCTTCGACTACTCCTCCGGCGAACGGAAGGAGAACCCACCCGACGACACCCAGCGCGACCTCATCGCCGAGGCCCGCAACCGCCTGATCGAAGGGATCATCGCCGAGAGCGAGGACGAGACCCTCATGGACCGCTACCTCGGCGGCGAGGAGATCGACCTCAAGACCCTCATCGAGGACCTCGAGAAGGCCGTCGCACGCGGCACCTTCCACCCCGTCCTGGCCGCCGCCCCCGGCGGCAAGCAGGGCCTCGGCACCGTCGAACTGCTGGAGCTGATCACCCGCGGCTTCCCCACGCCCCTGGAGCGCGAGGCACCCGCCGTGACCACCCCGGACGGCAGGCCGCGCCCGGCGATCGGCTGCGACCCCGACGGCCCGCTGGTGGCCGAGGTCGTCAAGACGTCGTCCGACCCGTACGTCGGCCGGATCTCACTGGTACGCGTCTTCTCCGGCACCCTGCGCCCCGACGAGACCGTCCACGTCTCGGGGCACGGCCTCGCCGACCGCGGCCACGAGGACCACGACGTCGACGAACGCGTCGGCGCCCTGTCCGCGCCCTTCGGCAAGCAGCAGCGGCAGATGAACCACTGCATCGCCGGCGACCTGTGCTGCGTGGGCAAGCTGGTCCGCGCCGAGACCGGAGACACCCTCTCCGCCAAGGACGACCCGCTCCTCATGGAGCCCTGGACCATGCCCGACCCGCTGCTGCCGCTCGCCATCCAGGCCCACAGCAAGGCGGACGAGGACAAGCTCTCCCAGGGCCTCGCGCGGCTCGCCGCCGAAGACCCCACCATGCGCCTCGAACAGAACCAGGACACCGGGCAGGTCGTCCTGTGGTGCCTGGGCGAAGCCCACATGGACGTCGCCCTGGAACGGCTGCGTACCCGCTATGGCGTCCAGGTCGACGCCGTACCGCACAAAGTGGCCCTCCGCGAGACGTTCGCCGACAAGTCGGCGGGGCGCGGACGGCACGTCAAACAGTCCGGCGGACACGGCCAGTACGCCATCTGCGAGATCGAGGTCGAACCGCTGCCCCAGGGCTCCGGCATCGAGTTCGTCGACAAGGTGGTGGGCGGCGCGGTGCCCCGCCAGTTCATCCCGTCCGTCGAGAAGGGCGTACGGGCCCAGGCCGCGAAGGGCGTCGCCGCCGGGCACCCGCTCGTCGACGTACGCGTCACCCTCCGGGACGGCAAGGCGCACTCGGTGGACTCCTCCGACGCCGCCTTCCAGACCGCCGGCGCCCTGGCCCTGCGCGAAGCCGCCGCCGACGCCCGGATCAACCTCCTCGAACCCGTCGCCGAACTGCAGGTCCTCGTCCCCGACGAGTACGTCGGCCCCGTCATGAGCGACCTGTCCGGCCGCCGGGGCCGCGTCGTCGGCACCGAACAGGCCGGCCCCGGACGGACCCTCGTCCGCGCCGAGGTGCCCGAGCTGGAGATCGGGCGGTACGCCGTCGACCTCCGCTCCCTCTCCCACGGCACGGGCAGGTTCGACCGGACGTACGCGCGCCACGAACCCATGCCCGCCCATGTGGCCGAGAAGGTCCGAGAAAAGACCGAAATCCGACAAAGCTGACCCCGACTGATCAGCCGCCTGCCGCAACTCACCCGCGGTGGGCGGCATTCGGCCGTCTCCGGACGCCGGACCGCGCACCCCGATAGGCTGTAGTGCTCAGCTCAGCCCGGTCACCAGGTGTGCCGGGCACGGTCGTTGGGAAGGCCGCAGAGCGGACAGCTGTGAGAGGTGGGGGCGGCGGCAGTGACGACGATGGACAGTTTCGGCCCCGGGGCGCAGATCCCGATCCAGGGCTCGGCCGGACAGACGGCGGCGACGCACGCCCTCGCGTCCGCCGCCTACCGCGACGACAAGATCGAGAAGATCCTCGAGACCAACAACGAATGGCACGAGTCGACGGTGAAGAAGGGCAAGTTCTCGCTCTTCGAACCCAACCTCGGCGAAGCCTTCTCCCGCGCCGTACAGGTCAGGATGCTGGGCGGCGCGCGCAAGCCGCTCATCCAGTCCTTCGGCGCCGAACCGCAGACGGTCGTCGAGCACTGCCTGGCAGCCACCAACATCCGCAAGCAGCGCGACAAGCTGCTCACCCTGATCACCGTCTTCTTCGGCGTCGTCTTCCTGCCCGGCATGCTCGTCTGGATGACGGTCTTCCAGGTGCGCAGCAGCCTGGCGAAGTCCTCCAAGAACAAGAACGCCGGCGCCCTGGGCACCGGCCTCCTCGTCGGCGTCGGCATCCTCGCCGTCATCTTCCTGCTCCGGCTGCCCTTCACCGGCTTCCTGGCGCTCTACCTCCGGCTCATGATCGTCGCCCCGGTCATCGGCTGGTTCCTCGCGAAACGGGTCTGCGAGCGCACCGCCACGGACCTGCGCGCCCGCTGGGACTCCCTGCTCAGCGGGGGCGGCGGCATCGGACCCAAGATCCCCGAAGCCGTGCCCCACGACCCCAACGAGACCGCCGCCGAGGAGCTGCGCCGGTCCCTGGAGAAGCTCACCGCCGAGCAGCGCTCCAACGTCGTCTTCTACGCCGGCCCCAAGGGCATACTCGGCATGGGCACCCGCTGGGGCAGCTGGCACCTCGCCGAGGAGCTCGTCCCCAAGGACGGCAAGGAGATCCACGCGTTCCGCACCTGGGACGTCATCCGCCCCATCCACGACCAGCTCAAGCTGCTCGAACGCGGCACCCTCAAGTCCGGCTTCCCCACCCCGTCGGTCAGCCACTGGATCGTCTCCCCCGTCGGCGAAGGCGCCAAGGAGGTCGCCCGCCCCGAGGGCGAGGACGTCGTCGCGTACCAGGTCAAGCCGCACGAGATACAGCGCGTCTGCAACGAGAATCAGTTCGGCAAGGGCAACCGCCACTACCTCGGCGTGCAGTTCGTCCTCTGGGACGGCCAGCTGGTCCTCACCATGATGGTCACCGTCACCGCACTCCTGCACACGCTCCGCATCGAGGTCACCGGCCACGCCCTCGGCCCCGTCCACTCCCTCTTCACGACGAAGCCGGAACCGCCGAAGAAGGAGGTCTCCAAGACCGTCCGGTTCTGGGAGACCAAGGAGGTGCTGCTGCCGCTGATCACCAACGACGAAGTCGTACGGCTGGCCGTCCGCGCCCCGCTGACCTGGTTCCCGCCGCTCCTCGACTTCCTCGGCGGCAAGCTGGTCCTGCCCGAGCCCTTCGGCCTGCGGCACGCCTGGGCCGCCCAGCCCTGGCGCCACCGCTTCATGGCCGACGACGCCATCCGCGCGGCCACGCCCGTCCTGCGGGCGGTGCACTCCGCGACCATCAAGATGCTCGACGAGCACGGCGTGGACACGGAGCGCTTCACCAACCGCTCGATGGTGATCAGCGGGCTCATCCAGGACCCGATGCCGAAGAAGGCGGACGTGTACGACGCGTGAGGCGTGCCTAGGCGGTGGTCGTCGGCCAGGCGTCGGCGAGCATCCGCCGGGTGTCCGCGAGGAGTTGCGGCAGCACCTTGGTGTGGCCGACGACGGGCATGAAGTTGGTGTCGCCGCCCCAGCGCGGCACGACGTGCTGATGCAGATGGGCGGCGATCCCGGCGCCGGCGGCAGCGCCCTGGTTCATACCGATGTTGAACCCGTGCGCGCCGGAGGCGGTGCGCAGGGCGGCCATCGCCTGCTTGGTGAACACCGCCAGCTCGGCGGTCTCGGCGTCGTCGAGCTCGGTGTAGTCGGCGACGTGCCGGAACGGGACGACCATGAGGTGCCCGCCGTTGTACGGGTACAGGTTCAACACCGCGTACACCTTCTCGCCCCGCGTGACGACCAGCCCGTCCTCGTCGGACTTCGCCGGGATGGTGCAGAACGGGCAGCCGTCGTCGGCCCCGGGGCCGGTGGGCTTGTTCTCACCCTGGATGTACGCCATCCGGTGGGGCGTCCACAGGCGCTGGAACGCGTCAGGCGTCCCTACTCCGATCTGCTGCTCCGGCTCAGTCGTCATGCGAGCCAGCATATTCGCTGGGGGTGACAGCGGATGCGGCGAGGGGCGGCCCCATAAGGGATCGCCCCTCGCCGCACCTCAGGGTCAGACCTGGACGCGGCGCTCCACCACGTCAACGATCTTCGCGATCGCCTGGACACGGGGAATCCCGTTCTCCTGCGAACCGTCCCGGTAGCGGAAGGAGACCGTGCCCGCCGCCATGTCATCGTCGCCGACGATGATCATGAACGGAACCTTGCTGCGCTGCGCGTTGCGGATCTTCTTCTGCATCCGGTCCGAGGACGCGTCCACCTCGACCCGCAGGCCCTTCTTCTTCGCCTCGGCGGCGAACTCCTGGAGGTACGGGACGTGCGCGTCGCCGACCGGGATGCCGACCGCCTGGACCGGAGCCAGCCAGGCCGGGAAGGCGCCCGCGTAGTGCTCCAGCAGCACCGCGAAGAACCGCTCGATCGAGCCGAAGAGCGCCCGGTGGATCATGACCGGCCGCTGCTTGGAGCCGTCGGCCGCCGTGTACTCCAGGTTGAACCGCTCCGGCAGGTTGAAGTCGACCTGGATGGTCGACATCTGCCACGTACGACCGATGGCGTCCTTGGCCTGGACGGAGATCTTCGGCCCGTAGAAGGCCGCGCCGCCCGGGTCGGGGGTCAGAGGCAGGCCCTGCTTTTCGGCCGCCTTGCGCAGCACCTCCGTGGCCTCTTCCCAGACCTCGTCGGAGCCGACGAACTTCTCCGGGTCCTTGGTGGACAGCTCGAGGTAGAAGTCGTTCAGACCGTAGTCCCGCAGCAGGTTCAGCACGAAGGTCAGCAGCGAGTCGAGCTCGTCCGCCATCTGTTCCTTGGTGCAGTAGATGTGCGCGTCGTCCTGGGTGAAGCCACGGGCCCGGGTCAGGCCGTGCACCACGCCGGACTTCTCGTACCGGTACACCGTCCCGAACTCGAACATGCGCAGCGGCAGCTCGCGGTAGGACCGGCCCCGCGCGTCGAAGATCAGGTTGTGCATCGGGCAGTTCATGGGCTTGAGGTAGTAGTCCACGCCCTCGTCGAGCTGCATGGGCGGGTACATGCCCTCGGCGTACCAGTCCAGGTGACCCGACTTCTCGAACAGCTTGCCCTTGGTGGCGTGCGGGGTGTAGACGAACTCGTACCCCGCCTCCTCGTGCCTCTTCCTCGAGTAGTCCTCCATGGCCCGGCGGATGATGCCGCCCTTGGGGTGGAAGACCGCGAGGCCGGAGCCGATCTCGTCGGGGATGGAGAAGAGGTCCAGTTCGCTGCCGAGCTTGCGGTGGTCGCGCTTCTCCGCCTCTGCGAGGAAGTCCAGGTACGCCTTCAGCTCGTCCTTGGACGGCCACGCGGTGCCGTAGATGCGCTGGAGCATCGGATTCTTCTCGCTGCCGCGCCAGTACGCAGCGGCGTTGCGCATCAGCTTGAACGCCGGGATGTTGCGGGTGCTGGGCAGGTGCGGGCCCCGGCAGAGGTCCTTCCAGCACAGCTCGCCGGTCTTGGCGTCCAGGTTGTCGTAGATGGTCAGCTCACCGGCGCCGACCTCGACGTCCGCGCCGTCGTCGCTGGAGGCGGAGCCCTTGATGCCGATGAGCTCGAGCTTGTACGGCTCGTTCGCCAGCTCCTCGCGGGCGGCCTCGTCGGTGACGACCCTGCGCGCGAACTTCTGCCCGCGCTTCTGGATCTCCTGCATTTTCTTCTCGATGGCCTTCAGGTCATCGGGGGTGAAGGGACGCTCGACGTCGAAGTCGTAGTAGAAGCCGTCCTTCACCGGCGGGCCGATGCCCAGCTTCGCCTCGGGGAAGAGCTCCTGCACGGCCTGCGCCATGACGTGCGCGGTGGAGTGGCGCAGGATGTTGAGGCCGTCCTCGGAGGAGATCTCGACCGGCTCGACGGTCTCGCCGTCCCGGACCTCGTACGCGAGGTCCTTGAGCTCGCCCGCGACGCGCGCCGCGACGATGGTGCGCTCGCCGGAGAAGAGGTCGGCGGCGGTAGTGCCCGTCGTCACCACGCGCTCTTCCCGCTCGGAATCGCGTTGGATGATCACACGGACGTCTGACACCGGTCTCTCCTACCTGAAGGGGAAGCGCCGCATTCGTATCGCGCGCGCCGTACCGAATGGTACCGAGCGACGGACGCGCCCCGCGAAACGGTTTCCCCCTCAGTCCCCCGGCCCGTCCGCCTCGCCGAAGAAGCCCAGGTTCTCCTGGAGGGACTTCATCAGCCGGTCCCGTTCCGCCTCGTCGACCTGGACGGGTACGACCTCGGAGGCGTCGGTGAGCCGCCGGAAGCCGCCCCGGCTCTCCAGGCGCCCGGTGACGCGGAGGGGCAGGCCGTGCAGGTGGGCGTAGCCCGCCGTGCGGTACGCGTCCTCGTCCAGCGCCACCCGTACGTGCGGCACCTCCGCCCCGGCCAGCACCCGGAGCCGTACGGTGCCCGGTCCGCGCGGTCCCGAGCGGCGCAGGCGTACGACGGCTCCGGTGAGGCGGACGGGGACGGAGGGCTCGTCCTGGAGGTAGCGGGCGCCGGCCTCGCGCAGGGCGGGCAGGTCGCCCGGGGAGAACTCGACCGGTTCGGGGCGGGGCGCGCACCCTTCGGGCGCTCCGGCTGCGGGGGCCCAGGCGAGGGCGATCGCGGCGCCTTCGGCGCCGCGTACGAACGCGATGAGGGCCTCGGTGAGCTCGCGGCTGGCGCCGGCCTCGACGGCGGCGTCGAAGGCGTCGTGCCGTCCGGTGGCCCGCTGGTAGTCGACGGCCTCGCGGGTGGCGTACAGGGCGTGGTAGAGCCGTGCGGTGACCGCCCGGCCGGGTTCGACGGGGACGAAGGCGGTGAGGCCGCGTCCGCCGGGGGCCGCCGCCACGAGGACGCCGTTCAGGAGGGCCTGGGCCTGCCTGCGGTGGCGTGCGCCGTGGTAGCGGGCGCGGCCGCGTACGGCGAGGGCTCCGGCGAGGAGGATCTGGCGGGCGGCGGAGCGGAGCTGATCCTGGGCGGTCCAGGTGGCGGTGGCGGAGGGGCCCGGGGGTGTGTCGCGCCACCAGCGGATCTCGTCGCTGGGCACGGTGAGGCCGACGAGCACCTCGCGGGCGGAGGGCGCGGGGCAGCGGGCGAGCGCGGTGAGGGCTTCGCCGAGGAGGTCGTCGCAGTCCGGGAAGGCGCGGCTTTCGGGGACGAGGAGGCTGATGGGCGTGGTGCCGGGCCCGGGCGGGGTCCAGCGGCTGTAGTGCCCGGTCGCGCCGCCGCGGCGCCGCCAGCCGTGCCGGCCGAGCAGCGCGCCGAGGACGAGAGGGTCGACACGGGCGGGGTCGAGGGCGGGGCCGGTGGCTCCGGGGCTGGCGGCGGGGGCCGCGCCCGTCCACGGGGACGCCGGGGCCGGGGCCCCGGTCACAGGGTGGGGATGGGGCCGCATGGGCTCATCGGTCGGCCGGTGCATCAGGGTCTTCCTCCCGCCCCGACCCGGGTCATGATCTCGCAGAGTGCCCGGTCGTCGAAGATCCGTGTGGTGGGGATGCGCACGGTGGTGCGGCGCCTGCCGGTGACCGGGTGGCCCGCGAGGTTGGTCCAGTAGCAGCAGTGCCGCAGGTCGAGGCCGTCGTGGCCGGCGCGCAGCCACTCCTCCCGGACCCTGGGGACGATCATCACGACCAGGATCTTGTGCACGGCGACGGGGGTGCGGGCGAGCTTCACCAGGTGTTCGTTGTCGAGGGTGAAGGAGAACGTCGGCCCCGGCGGGTGCGGTGGGATCTGGTACGTGGCCTTGAGCTGCACCTTGATGGTGACTTCGTCGTCGACCACGTGCCCGGGGGCGCTGTGGCTGACGTGCCAGTCGATGCCGTTGTCGGGAAAGGGCTGGGAGAGCGAGCAGCCGGCGGCGGCCGCGACCGCGTGGAGGTAGCCCACTTGGAGGGTCTCCATGCAGGCGGTGGTGGCGAGTGCGCCCCGCAGCGGTGCGATCTGCTGGGGAAGCAGCCCCCCGTGTTCGGGCTGCGCGAGCGCCATGGCTCTTCATGCCTTCCAGGCGACGACGGGGCGTCAGTTCGACAACCCCTCACCTGTGTTGTCACCGTGTTGCGTACGGTGCAAACGGCGCGGGTATCACCGTTCCGGGCAGATCGCATGACGCCATCTGCCGGGCACGCGCGAGGAGTTCGGGGTATGACGCTCTGGTACGAGGGGCCCCTGGCCGCATTCGACACGGAAACCACGGGAGTTGACGTCGAGCGGGACCGGATCGTGTCGGCCGCCGTCGTCGTTCAGGACACGGCGGGCGGGCGGGTCCGGGCCACACGGTGGCTGGTGAATCCGGGGATACCGGTGCCGCCCGAGGCGACCGAGGTGCACGGCCTGACGGACGATCACCTGCGGCGCAACGGGCGCTGGCCGGCTCCGGTGATGGAGGAGATAGGCCGGGCGCTGGCGGATCACTGTGCGGCGGGGCGGCCGCTGGTGGTGATGAACGCGCCGTTCGATCTGACGCTGCTGGACCGGGAGCTGCGTCGCCATCGGGCCTCGTCGTTCGGGCGCTACCTGGAGAACGTGCCGCTGTGCGTGCTGGATCCGAGGGTGCTGGACAAGCATCTGGACCGGTACCGCAAGGGCCGGCGCACGCTGTCGGACCTGTGTGCCGAGTACGAGGTCGCGCTGGAGGGGGCGCACGACGCGGCGGCGGACGCGACGGCGGCGCTGGAGGTGGTACGGGCGCTGGGGCGGCGGTTCGCGGCGCGCCTGGAGCGGCTGTCGCCGGCGGAGCTGCACGCGCTGCAGGCGGTGTGGCACGCGGCGCAGGCGCGCGGGCTGCAGGCGTGGTTCGCGCGCAACGGGACGCAGGAGGCGGTGGATCCGGCATGGCCCCTGCGCCCGGAGGTGCCGGCGGCGGCCGCGTAGTACCGCTCTCACGGGATACGAAAAAGCCGGTCCGTACGGTGACGGACCGGCTTCCCGGTGGTGGGCGATACTGGGTTCGAACCAGTGACCTCTTCGGTGTGAACGAAGCGCTCTCCCACTGAGCTAATCGCCCGGGAACGCACTGAACCATACAGGTCCGGGTGCGTTTCCTTCAAACCCGTTAACGCTCGACCTCGTGGGCCGGGCGTACTCACGCGCATCTGAGTACGAGCGCCGATGCCGGGGCCCCGTGACGGGCGCCACACTCCGCCGTATGGACAACATTCTGCCGCCCGCGCAGGAGCTGGTGCTCCTCGACCGTGAGCTGGCTCGACTGGATGCGCGGCGCGCGCAGTTGCTGGCGCGCCGGGCATGGCTGCTGAGCGTGCTGTACCCGCCCGCCCCGTCCACCGCGGCCGTCGCGCCCCGGGAAACCACGCCCCGGAGCGCGCAGAACGTGCTGCTGATGCTGGGCGGCGTGCTGCTGGCGGTGGCCGCCGTCGCCTTCACGCTGGTCAGCTGGGGCCACTTGGGGATCGGTGGTCGTGCCGCCGTGCTCGGTGTCGTGACGGCCGTGGCGCTGGCGGCGCCGGTGGCGCTGCTGCGGCGGGGGCTGGCGTCGACAGCCGAGTCGGTGGCGGCGCTGGGTCTGGTGCTGATGGTGCTGGACGCGTACGCGCTGCACCGGGTGGCGCTGCCGGGCGCGGACGGGCTGGGGTACGCGGCGGTCGCCTCGGGCGTGCTGGCGGTGGTGTGGGCGGGTTACGGCTCGGGGGCCGGGCGGCTGCGGCTGCCGTTGCCCGCGGCGGTGGCGGCGGCGCAACTGCCGCTGCCGCTGGGGGCGCTGGCGGCGGACGCGGGTGCCGTGTCGGTGGCGTGGGCGATGCTGGTGACGGCCGGGTTGGACGTGGTGCTGGCGCTGTGGGCGCGGCCGTCGATGCTGGTGCGCGGGGTGGCGTGTGCCGGGGCGTGCGTCGCGGGCGCCTGGGTGGTGCTGACGGGTGTCCGGCTGTCGGTGGTGACGGGTGGCGCCGGGGCGGCGGTGCTGCTGCTGGCGGCGTCGGGCCTGGCGCTGTACGTGGCGTGGCGCACGGCCGCGCTCCGGGAGGACGTGGCGGTGGTGTGCGCCGTGGTGGCGGGCCTGGCGGCGGTGGCCGGTGCGGGCGGGCTGCTGCGCGGGGCGCTGCCGGCGGGGTGGGCGGTGCCGGGGTATCTGCTGTGCGCGGTGGCCGTGGCGGCGGCGGTCTGGGCCGGGCGGGTGCCCGGCGGTGTGCGGCTGGGGCTGCTCGGCGCGTCGGGCGTGGTCCAGGGCCTGTCGGTGGCGTGGGCGGCGGCGCCGCTGGTGGTGGCTGTGGTGCGGCCGGGCCATGGGGCGCCGTGGACGACGCCGGTGGTGCTGGTGGCGGTGGCTGCGGCGCTCATGGTGCCTCGGCGGGCGGCTGCCGGGGCGGGTGCGCTGATCGTGGGGTCGGCGGCGGCGCTGTCCCTCCCGGAGGCGGTGCGGCTTCCGTACGCGGCGTCCCTGACGGCGCGGCTGGTGCTGACGGCGGCGTTGCTGGCCCTGGTGGCCCGTCCGGAGGTGTGGGCGCGGCGGCTGCCGCGGGAGGGCCGGGCGGTCGCTCCCGGTGGTGTTCTGGCGGCCGTGGCGCTCGCGTGCGGGCTGGCGTCGGCCGCGGTGGCCGCGTGGGCGGCGAGTACGGGGCCGGTGGCCTCGGTGGTGGTGCCGGGGGTGCTGGCCGCGCTGTTCGCGGGCGCAGCGCTGGCGGCGGTGGCGCAGGGCGTGACCGTACGGGCGGTGGCGGCGTGCGTGGCGGTCGTGGCCGCGACGGGGTGCGTGGGCGCGGGCGCCGGCCTCGCCGGGCTGCAGGCGCGCGGCACGGCGCTCGCGTTGCTCGCGGTGCCCGCCGCGACCGTCGCTGTGGGTGCCCGGCTGCGGCTCCACCCGGTGGCGCTGCCGGTCGAGCTGACCGGTGCGGGCGCGTCGCTCGTGGCGGTGGGCCTCGCGGCCGCCCGCCCGGCGCACCTGGCGCTCGTGCTGGCGCTGTGCGGTGTGCTGGCGGCGGCGACGGCGCTGCGCCCGGAGCGGCGTCCTGCCGCGGGGTACGCGGCCGCGGCGCTGTTCGTGGCGGCGGCGTGGGTGCGGCTGGCCGCCTCGGGGGTGGCGGCGCCGGAGGCGTACACGCTGCCGGTGACCGTGCCGGCGCTGGTGGTGGGCGTGCTGCGCAGGCGGCGCGACCCGGAGGCGTCGTCGTGGACGGCGTACGGGCCGGGGCTGGCCGCGACGCTGGTGCCGAGCCTGGTCGCGGCGTGGGGCGACGCGGAGTGGGAGCGGCCGCTGCTGCTGGGGCTGGGGGCGCTCGCGGTCACGCTGGCGGGGGCGCGGTTGCGGCTCCAGGCGCCGCTGGTGCTGGGCGGTGCGGCACTGGCGCTGGTGGGGCTGCACGAGCTGGCGCCGTACATCGCGCAGGTGGTGGGTGCGCTGCCGCGCTGGCTGCCGCCGGCCCTGGCGGGGCTGCTGCTCCTCGGGGTGGGCGCGACGTACGAGCAGCGGCTGCGGGACGCGCGCCGGCTGGTCGAATGGGCGGTCGCGGGTGTGCTCGGCGGGCGGGTCCAGCTGGACTGGATCCGGCAGCCGGCCTCCCCGGGCACGTGGCGAGCCGAATTCTC
>NZ_JBEXNO010000047.1:0-56247 GCF_040611175.1 Streptomyces sp. NPDC003036
AGGAGGGACGAGAGAAGCAACGAGAGAGCGAGCAGGCCGCGCCGACCCGTCAGAACAACAAGCCTCTTCCTCCGGCTATCGCGGAGAAAGCGACGGGCGTATTCGGCCGACCGGGAGGTTCGGCCGGTCAGACCTTTCCGCCGCTCAGGCGACGGCGCCGGCTGATGAACAGCCCGCCGCCGAGGGCCGCCGTGCCGACGAGCGCGGCGCCGATGGTCATCTCGGTGGAGCTCGGGGCCATGGAGCCGCCGAGGCCGCCCTGCGCGCCGCGGCCGGCGATGACCGTGAAGGTGCGGGTGACGACCAGGGGGCTGTCGTTGCACTTGACGGCCAGGTTGTACTGGCCGGGCGTGGCGTGGTCGTAGATACGGGGGGTGGCGGCGGAGTTGCCGGAGCGGTTCAGGGTGAGTGCGGTGGGAGGGAAGGCGTTGGACGTGACGCTGCCGCCTCGGTTGCACCCCGAGGCGCTCACCGCGAGCTGGCCGCCCTGGTGCACCTGCGTGGGACGGACGGTGACGTTGGTGGGACCGTTGCCTCCGGTACCGCCACCGGTACCACCGGTGGCGACGGCCGCCGGAGCGCAGACTCCGACGGCCGCGAACGCGGTGGCGGCCACCGCGAGAGCGCGTGAAGCACGCATGGTTGAACCTCCTGTGGAAGACGCCCCGAAGCGGCGCTCCGGGAAATTCGACGAGTACGTCTCTCCACGTCGAACCATCACAAGCCGGTGCGATCACCGCATTTTGGGCATTGGTCCACCCCGGTGAGGCGACACGCCGGTGCGGCACCGGTGGAGCTGACGGAGCCGCAGGTCACAGACCGTCAGGCCGGTGGTGCACGACTACTCGTATGGGTCATCACCCGTCCGGCGCCCGTGCCACCCGTTCGCGCCTCACTGATCGCCCGTCCCTCGCGCCGCCCTTAGCGTGCGTACAGACGCCTCGAAGGGAGAACCATGGGTCTGGACCACAGCGGCTTCGACTGGCGGAGACGCTCGCCGTGGGGCGCACTGGCCCTCGTCATGCTCACCGGTCTCGCGATGGTGCGGAACGGCGTTGACGACCAGCTCGGTCCGCCGCAGCCCGCGGCCCTCGCGACGCCCTCGGAGCGCGGTGTCGCCGCGGCCCCCACCCCGCCGGCCTCGCTGCAGACACTGGCATACGCGCCCGCGTCGCGCATCCGGATCGAGGCGGTCAACGTCGACGCCCCGATCATGGACGTGGGTCTGGACAAGGAGGGCTGGATCGACGCCCCGCCGGCGCAGGACCCCAACCTGGCGGGCTGGTACCAGAACGGCATCTCGCCGGGCCAGCGCGGTACGGCGATCGTCGTCGGCCACGTCGACAACGAGTCCGGGCCCGCCGTCTTCTACCGGCTCGGCTCGGTCAAGCGCGGCCAGCTGGTGGAGGTCACCCGCTACGACGGCCGGGTGGCGGTCTTCGAGGTGTACGGCATCGAGGTCTTCTCCAAGCAGGACTTCCCCGGCGTACGCGTCTACGGGGACACCGGGCACGCGGAGCTGCGCGTGATCACCTGCGGCGGCGGCTACTCGAAGGCGGGCGGGTACGACGGCAACGTGGTGGTCTTCGCGCGGATGGTGCAGGCCCGCTGAGGCTTGCCGAAGGGCGCCGCACACGAACGGGCCGCCGGGACGCGTGTCCCGGCGGCCCGTGCTGCCGTACGCCTCATCTGCGCGGCACGGTCACGTGGTAGCCGGCCGACAGCAGCCGGGGCAGATAGGTCTTCAGCGCCGCCACGCTCTGCGAGCGGTCGCCGCCCGCGTCGTGGGAGAGCACCACGACGCCGGGCCCCGCCCCGTCGAGGACCCGGCTGACGATGCTCGCGGTCCCTGGCTCGGTCCAGTCCAGAGTGTCGACGGTCCAGGCGAGCGGCTCCATGCCGAGCTCGGCGCCGATCTCGAACGAGTGCCGGTTCCAGGCGCCGTACGGGGCTCGGTACCAGAGCGGCGGGGTGCCGGTGACGCGCTCGATCAGGTCGCTGGTGGAGCCGAGTTCGTCGCGGATGGCCGAGGGGGCCAGCTTGGTGACGTTCGGGTGCGACCAGGAGTGGTTGCCGACGACATGGCCGTCGGCCGTCATCTCGCGCAGCAGGTCCGGGCGGGCGGCGGCGAGCCCCCCGCAGACGAAGAACATCGCGCGCACGCCGTAGGCCCGCAGGGTGCTGAGGATGGCGGGGGTGTAGCGGGGGTCGGGCCCGTCGTCGAAGGAGAGGACCATCGTGCGGCCGGTGCCGGACATGCGCAGGAAGGGCCGCTGCCGCACCGGCGGCACGGCGCGCCGGAAGCGGGCCGGGCCGTCCCCGGTCATGGGCTGGAGGCGGTACGCGGAGGGCGCGAGGCGCGCGCGGGCCTGCGCCTGGGGCCCGGCGGCCGCGGGCGGCGCGACGGCGGCCCGCCCGGGGACGCCGGCGGCACCGGGGGCGCGGGACGCGGACGTGCCGGGTGAGGTGGAGGGGGCGGGCGGGGCGGCGGTGCGCCCGGGCGAGGCGAACCGGTCGGAGGCGAAGAGCCCGACGGTGGTGGTGGCCCCGAGCGCGGCGGCGATGCGCAGCACCATCCGCCGCCCCGTGGGCATCTGATCGTTTTTCATGATTAATAACTCGCATGGCGGATGCCCTCTCCCCCTGACCCACACCGGCGGGGGCGCCCGATTGCACTCGTTGGGACGAGTGGCGCAATCGAGCCCCCTGGTGCGTGGTGCCTTCCGCCGAGCCTGCGGCTGGGCCATCATGATCGGCCGTCAGCCGATGCCGTATGCAAAGAGGTGACGCCCATGGCCGGATTCCGCGCGGGGCAGGGCATTCTGCGCCGCAAACCGATCGAGCACATCGAAGAGGGCGAGGCGGAGGAACGTCTCACCCGGACCCTGGGCCTGTGGCAGCTCACCGCCATCGGCGTGGGCGGCATCATCGGTGCGGGCATCTTCACCCTCGCCGGCACCGTCGCGAACGGCACGGCCGGTCCGGCGGTACTGATCTCCTTCCTCATCGCGGGGGTGGCGAGCGCGGCCGCCGCGTTCAGCTACGCCGAGTTCGCCGGGCTCATCCCGAAGGCCGGGTCGGCGTACACGTACGGCTACGCGGTCCTCGGCGAGATCGCCGGCTGGTTCATCGGCTGGGACCTGCTGCTGGAGTACACCGCGATCGTGTCGGTCGTCGCGATCGGCATCTCGGGCTACTTCACCTTCCTGCTCGGCGAGGTGGGCGCGGAGCTGCCCGCGTGGATGCTGGGCGCTCCGGGCACGGGCGAGGGCCACAAGGTGGATCTCTTCGCCGCCCTGCTCTGCCTGCTGATCGCGTATCTGCTCACGCTCGGCATCAGGAACGCGGCCCGCGTCGAGACGGTCGTCGTGGTGCTGAAGGTGCTCGTGGTGCTGCTGGTGATCGTGGTCGGCTTCTTCCACGTCACCACCACCAACTACAGCCCGTTCTTCCCGTTCGGGGCGAGCGGGGCGTTCACCGGAGCGGCGACCGTCTTCTTCGCCGTCTTCGGCTACGACGCGATGTCGACGGCGGCGGAGGAGTCCAAGGACGCGCAGCGCCACATGCCGAAGGCGATCGTGTACTCGCTCGCCGTCTCGATGGTGCTGTACGTGCTGGCCTGCCTGGTGCTGACCGGCATGCAGAAGTACACGGAGATCGACAAGGAGAGCGGCTTCTCCACCGCGTTCAAGTCGGTGGGCCTCGACGCGCTCGCGGACGTCATCGCGGTGGGCGCGATCATCGGCATCCTCACCGTGATGTTCACCTTCATGCTGGGCTGCACCCGTGTGTGGTTCTCCATGTCGCGGGACGGGCTGCTGCCGGCCTGGTTCGCCAAGACGCACCCGACCCGTCACGTGCCCACCCGCGTGACCTGGATCGCCGGTGTCGCGTCCGCGCTGATCGCCGGGTTCCTGCCGATCAGCGAGGCGGCCGAGCTGACCAACATCGGCATCCTGCTGGCCTTCGTGGTCGTGTGCATCGCCGTCATCGTGCTGCGCTACAAGCGGCCGGAGCTGCCGCGCACCTTCCGTACGCCCGGGATGCCGTTCGTGCCGGCGATCGGTGTGGTCTTCTCGCTCTGGCTGATCACGTTCCTGCAGTGGCAGACCTGGGCCCGGTTCGCCGTCTGGTTCCTGCTGGGACTGGTGGTGTACTTCGGCTACTCCTACCGCCGGTCCCACCTGGCGAGGAGTGAGGCCCGGACGGGGCAGGCGCCGCCGCCCGGGCCGGAGGCGTAAGCGCTACTCCCCCTTCACTTCCCCATCACCAGGCCGTCCTTGTCCGCGCCGCGGCCGAGGACGGCCTGCCGGATCTCGTCGCGTACGGCGGTGAGGTTCTCGCCCCGCTCGATCGCGGCATTCACGTTCACCACCCTGCCCGTGGCGGTGTTGAACCAGTGCGGGAGGTACTCGGCCTTCTCGACCTCCCACCGGCCGCCGGGCTTCGCCGGCGGCACGAAGGTGAAGCGGCCGATGGTGCCCTGGTTGCCGCGCGGGTCGAAGACCCCTTTGTTGTTGATCATGTCACCGGCGATCTGGTCGCCCATGCCGTAGACGACCCAGGTGCCGTTCACCTTCTCGTACGCCTGCGGGGCGTGCACGTGCGTACCGATCACGAGGTCGATGTCGGGGCGGCCGTCCCGGGCCGACGCGGTCATGCTGCGGGCGAGGTCCAGTTGCTGCTGGTCCAGTTCGGTCTGCCACTCGGTGCCCCAGTGCATGCTCACCACGACCACGTCGGCGCCGGCCTCGCGGGCCGCCCGGGCATCCGTGACGATCTTCTCCTCGTCGATGAGGTTGACCGCCCACGACTGCCCCGAGGGCAGCGGATCGGCGTTGGTGCCGTAGGTGTAGGCCAGGTGCGCGACCGTGGCGCCACCGGCCTTGAGGAGGGTGGGGCGGGCGGCCTCCTCGGCGGTGCGGGCCGATCCCGCGTGTTTGACGCCCGCCTTGTCGAGGGCGTCCAGCGTGCGGCGCAGCCCGTCCATGCCGTCGTCCAGGGTGTGGTTGGAGGCCGTGGAGCAGGAGTCGTAGCCGGTCTCGCGCAGTGCGCCGGCGATCTGGGGCGGCGACTTGAAGCTGGGGTAGCCGGTGTAGGGGCCGCCGTCGGGGCCGTACACCGTCTCCATGTGGCAGATCGCGAGGTCGGCCGCCGAGACGACGGGCTTCGCCCCGGCGAGCATGGGGCCGAAGTCGTACCCCCCGCCCTTGCCGGTGGTGTTCGCGTCCATCTGGGACTGCCGGATGATCGAGGCGTGCGGCAGGACGTCGCCGCTGGCGACGAGCGTGAAACCGCGCCGCTCGGAGTGGGCGGCGGCGCCGCCGGCCGAGGAGGGTACGGGCGCGGCCGTCTTGTCGTGCCGTGCCGCGGCGGGCGCGCCGGAGGGCTGGGCGCCCGCGCAGCCTGCCGTCACGGAGATCAGGAGGGCGGTCGCGGCCACCGTCTTCCGTCGGATGCGTGGGCGGGGGCGGGTGCGTGGGTTGGTCATGGAGGGGGTCATGGCCGGGCTCCGTAGGGGCTTCGGGGGGTGTGCACCAGCTGCTGGCTCCCTGGAATCCCTACGGGATCTCCGAATCATTCAATCCTTTAAGTAGGAAAATCACACAAATTACCCGAAGGGGGGCCAAGCGACCTCCGTCGACCGTTCGCCGCACCATTCGCCGCTCGGTGCGACCGCTCGCCGCAGATCGCGGTGCGCCGCCTGTCCCTCGGCGCCCGGATGCGTTCGTATACGGACCCAGTGACGCGGCACGGCGCGAAGGGATGGGAACGATGACGACGGCGACGGCGACGCCGACCACCGACGAGCGGACCCTGGCGGAGCTCCAGCGCGAGCACGGGCCCGCGCTGCTGAGCTTCCTGCTCGGGCTGACGTACGGGGACCGGCAGCGCGCCGAGGACCTGATGCAGGAGACGCTGGTCCGCGCCTGGCAGCACCCCGAGGCGTTCGCGGCGCCGTACGAGTCGATGCGGCCGTGGCTCTTCACGGTGGGCCGGCGCCTCGCGATCGACGCCCGCCGGTCCCGGCTGGCCCGCCCCGCCGAGATCGGCGACGGCGTGCTCGCCACCACGCCGGACCCGGCCGACGCCACCGAGTCGGCGGTGGCGGCCCTGGACGTCCGCGCGGCGGTACGGGAGCTGAGCCCGGAGCACCGCGCGGTGCTCGTGCGCCTCTACTTCGACGGCCTGTCGGTGAAGGAGGCGGCGGCGGAGCTCGGCATACCGGCCGGGACGGTCAAGTCGCGCTCGCACTACGCGCTGCGGGCGCTCGGCCGGTACCTGCCGGGCTATCCCGTGCGCCCCTGACGGCCCTGGTTCCACCCGGCCCCCGTGGGTCACGGGCACGGCCTGAACGTATTCGAAACCACAGCACCGAGTTGGGCAAAAGCGCGCCCCCGGCCGTGCCGCACGGTGGAGGCTCGTCGTCTGGAAAGGCGCACCGCGCATCGGAGAACGTCCGGAAGAAGGTGGGAACGTTGCGGCCCGAGAGCACGAACGGCACCGACGGAGGCGGGCTGGCGGTCCCGATGGCCTGGCTGTGTGCCGAGTACTTAGCCGATGAGCTGCTGCGCTCGGGCGGACTGGTCTCGCCCGGTTCGCTCGAGTACCGGGCGGGCCGCCGGACGCTCGCGCTCACGTTCTACCTCTGCGACGGGGTCGCCGAGGTGTCCACGGAGGCCGGGACGGAGGCCCGGCTGGACGAGTGGCTCGCCCTCACCGCGTACGGGCACCCCTGGGACGACTGGGTCCGCGACCGGCTCGCCGCGCGGCGCGCGGCGGACGAGGGGCTCGCGCCGGACGCGGGGCTGGTGCTCGCCCACGAGACCTGGCGGCTGCTGGAGTCCACCCAGCTGCTCGCCACCGACCTCGGCGCGCTGTCGGCCGCTCCGGTGGCCGGGCTCACGGTGGACGAGTCGGCGCGCGTGTGGCTGCCCGCCTGGGAGGTGGGCCTCCCGCTCGGGCACCTCGCGCTGCGCCTGTACTGAGCGCCCGCGAGGCGTGCGCGTACGCGGCGCCGGGTGTCAGTGCGGCTGGACGGGACGCGCTCGGACCCTCGCGGCGGGGTCCTGGTGGCCGCCGCTCGCCATCATCCGCACTTCGCCCCGGTCGCTGATCTCCGCCAGGACGATTCCCGTGTCGTCGGCGTACACCGGGTGCCCGCCGGCACCGGTGCGGTCCGTGCGGTGCACCTCCACCACTGTGTCCTGCCCGAAGTCCAGCTCGTAGTGGTCATGGATGGGCATGGCTGCCTCCCGGTGGATACCTCCCGGTCGAGCGATCGCCTGGAGCGGTCGCCACCATGCACCCGCGTCCCCAAAACAGGACTTTTCATACCTGACCGGGCACGGGTGGATCGCGGTGCACACCCGCGTGATACTTCGGGACACGCACCGTCACCTTCATGCCCGCGCCCACGCCCGTCTCCACCACCAGCCCGTAGTCGTCCCCGTACACCTGGCGCAGCCGTTCGTCGACGTTGGACAGCCCGATGCCGGAGGACTGGGGGCGCTCGCCCGCGAGGATGGCCCGCAGGACGGCGGGGTCCATGCCGACGCCGTCGTCCTCGATGGTGACGACCGCCTCGGCGCCCGCGTCACGCGCCGCGATGGTGACCCGGCAGGTGGTGCGCGAGTCCTCCAGGCCGTGCTTGACGGCGTTCTCGACGAGCGGCTGGAGGCAGAGGAACGGCAGCGTCACCGGCAGCACCTCCGGCGCCACCTGCAGCGTGACCTGGAGCCGGTCGCCGAAGCGCGCCCCGGCGAGCGCCAGGTACTGCTCGATGGAGCGCAGCTCGTCGGCGAGCTGGGTGAAGTCGCCGTGCCGCCGGAAGGAGTAGCGGGTGAAGTCGGCGAACTCCAGGAGCAGTTCGCGGGCGTGCTCCGGGTCGGTGCGGACGAACGAGGCGATGGCGGCGAGCGAGTTGTAGATGAAGTGCGGGGAGATCTGGGCCCGCAGCGCGCGGATCTCGGCCTCGATGAGCCGGGTCCGGGACAGGTCGAGCTCCGCCAGTTCCAGCTGCACGGAGACCCAGCGGGCCACCTCCGTCGCCGCCCGCACCAGCACCGCCGACTCGCGCGAGCCGTACGCGACGAGGGCGCCGAGCACGCCCTCCTCGCCGGTGAGCGGGGCGAGGACGGCCCAGCGCAGCGGGCAGTCCAGGTCGCCGCACTCGGTGCGCACGCTCTGGCTGCGGCCCGAGTCGAGCAGCTCGGCGACCCGTTCCATCACCTGGTCGCGGTGGTGGGCGGCGCCGGGCCCGTCCCAGGCGAGGACGGCGGTGCGGTCGGTGAGGCACAGCGCCTCGGTGCCGAGCAGCGGCCGCAGCCGCCGGGCGGCCTTGCGGGCGGTGTCCTCGGTGAGCCCGGCGCGCAGCGGCGGCGCGGCGAGGGAGGCGGTGTGCAGGGTGTGGAAGGTGGCGCGTTCGACGGGCGTGCCGAGGTCGAGGACGTCCCGCCCGGCGCGCCGGGCGGTGAGCCGGCCGAGCGCGAACCCGGCGGCGAGGAGCACGGCCCCGGCGGCGGCCAGCGCGGCCAGCAGGGTGCCGGAGGTCCCGCTCACCGCTCGGCCACCGCGCGGTCGGGCCGGCCGACGAGCCCCTCGGGCAGGTGGAGCCGCGCCAGGATCGCCGGGGTCCCGGCGGGCACGTGGCGGGGCGTCGCCAGGGAGACGCCCACCATGGTGAGGAAGCCGAGCGGCACCGACCAGACGGCGGGCCAGGCCATCAGGGTGTGCGGCCAGCCCTGGGGGGCGAGGCCCGCGCGGGTGGCCATGACGGCGGTGAGCGCGGCCCCGCCGCCGGTGACGAGCCCGGCCATCGCGCCGGGCGGGGTCAGCCGCCGCCACCAGATGCCGAGCACCAGCAGCGGGCAGAGCGACGACGCCGACACCGCGAACGCCAGCCCGACCGCGTCCGCCACCGGGACCTTCGTCGCCACCAGGCTCAGCCCCAGCGGTACGGCCATGGCGAGCGGTGCCGCCAGCCGGAAGTGCCGTACGCCGCGCGAGGGCAGCACGTCTTGCCCGAGGACCCCGGCGACCGACATGGTCAGCCCGGAGGCCGTCGACAGGAAGGCCGCGAACGCGCCACCCGCGAGCAGCGCGCCGAGCAGGTCCCCGGCGAGCCCGCCCACGACCCGGTCGGGCAGCACGAGCACGGCGGCGTCCGCCGCGCCGGTCAGCGCGAGCTCGGGCGCGTAGATCCGGCCGAGCGCGCCGTAGACCGGCGGCAGCAGGTAGAAGACGCCGATCAGGCCGAGGACGACGAGGGTGGTGCGGCGCGCGGCCCCGCCGTGGGGGCTGGTGTAGAAGCGGACGGCGACGTGGGGCAGGCCCATGGTGCCGAGGAAGGTGGCGAGGATCAGCCCGTAGGTGGCGTACAGCTGCCGGCCGTCCGGCTGGGTGCCGTCGCGGCCGCCGGCCAGCGGCTGCGACCAGCCGAGGGGGTCGGTCCCGGTGGCGGCGCGCTCGGGGACCCGGGCGCCCTCGGGGAAGGCGAGCGTGGTCCCGGCCTCGACGCGGTGGGTGCCCTCGGCGAGGGTGACGCGGGCGCCGTCGTACGGGACCTCGTCGACACGGCCGGAGACGCCGAGGGTCAGCGGGGCGTCGACGTCGATGCGTACGGTGTCGTCGACGCGCACCTGCGTGTGCTCCCGGAAGACGGCGGGCGCGTCGAAGCGGGCGCGCGGGGCGTCGTCGCCGAGCCAGGCCGTGACGAGGAAGAGCGCGGGCACCAGCAGGGCGGTGAGCTTGAGCCAGTACTGGAACGCCTGGACGAAGGTGATGCTGCGCATGCCGCCCGCCGCCACGGCGCCGGTGACGACGACGGCCACGACGAGCCCGCCGACCCACTCGGGCGCGCCGGTGAGGATCTCCAGCGTCAGCCCCGCGCCCTGCAGTTGCGGCAGCAGGTACAGCCAGCCGATGCCGACGACGAGGAGGCTCGCGAGCCGCCGGGCGCGCGGCGACTCCAGCCGGGCCTCGGCGAAGTCGGAGAGGGTGTACGCGCCCGAGCGGCGCAGCGGGGCGGCGACGAGGACCAGGAGCACGAGGTATCCGGCGGTGTAGCCGACCGGGTACCAGAGCATGTCGGGGCCCTGGAGCAGGACGAGTCCGGCGACGCCGAGGAAGGAGGCGGCGGAGAGGTACTCACCGCTGATGGCGGCGGCGTTGAGGCCCGGGCGCACGGTGCGCGAGGCGACGTAGAAGTCGGAGGTCGTGCGGGAGATGCGCAGGCCGAGGGAGCCGATGAGCACGGTGGCGAGGACGACGGCGGTGACGGCGGCGACCGCGTAGGTCTGGTTCACGTCGGGTCCACGGTCCGGTTCACGTCCACTGCTGTTCAGCGGCCTTCCACGAGGCCGGTGAAGTCGCGTTCGTTGCGCTCCGCGCGGCGCACGTACCAGCGGGCCACGAGCCACATGACGGGGTGGACGCCGACGCCGAGGGCGGCCCAGACGAACGGCGCGGGCGACGGCGCGGTGGCGTCGAGGGCCTGGGGCAGCGCGAACAGCAGGGGCAGGGTGCCGACGACCAGGGCGAGGGTGGCGAGCGCGGAGAGCGCGGCGCGCAGCTGGCTGCGCATCAGGGAGCGCACGTAGGTGTGGCCGAGGGAGGTCTGCTCGCTGATCTCGGAGCGGGCCGGGGCGTGGCCGGGCGGGCGGGCGGGCCTGCGGGCGGAGCGCGGCACGCCGGTCACGGTCTCGCGGCGCGGGCGGCGCGCGGTGGGCTGCTCTGCGGGCATCGTCGTCCGGGGTCGGCCGGCTCGGGCCGGCTGGGCTGGGCTGGGCTGGGCTGGGCTGGGCTGGGCTGGGCTGTGGAGTCTACGCAGCGGGCCGGGACCGGGGTAGGGGGTCAGCCGCGGACGTGCCGCATCAGCAGCTCGCGCAGCTGGCGGGCGTGGCGGCGGCTGACCGCGAGCTCGGTGCTGCCGACGCGCACGGTGGTCGCCCCGGCGTCGAGGCGCAGTTCGTCGATGCGGCCGAGCGCGACGAGGTGGCTGCGGTGGATCCGCACGAAGCCGCGCGCCGCCCACCGCTCCTCCAGCGTGGACAGCGGGATGCGCACGAGGTGGCTGCCCTCGTCGGTGTGCAGGCGCGCGTAGTCGCCCTGCGCCTCGACGTAGGCGATGTCGTCGACCGGTACGAAGCGGGTGACGCCGCCGAGTTCGACCGGTATCTGCTCCGGGACGCCGGCCCCGGGCCGGTCGGCGGGGGCGGTCAGGTCGGCGACGCGGCGTACGGCTTCGGCGAGGCGCTCCGTGCGGACCGGTTTGAGGACGTAGTCCACCGCCTTGAGGTCGAACGCCTGGACGGCGAAGCCCTCGTGGGCGGTGACGAACACGATCAGCGGCGGCCGGGCGAAGCCGGCCAGCAGCCGGGCGACGTCGAGTCCGGTGAGCCCGGCCATGTGGATGTCGAGGAAGACGACGTCGATGGCGTCCTCGCCGCCGGGGCCCGCCTCCAGGGCCCGGCCGATGCGGCGCAGGGCCTCGGTCGCGTCGGTGGCGCCCTCCGCGCTGCGCACGCGCGGGTCGCGGCGGAGCAGGTAGAGCAGCTCCTCGAGGGCGGGCTTCTCGTCGTCGACGGCCAGTACGCGCAGCATGGTGCGGAGTGTAGGCGCGGGGTGATTGAGCGAGAAGCCGCTCGTCTGCGTACTCGTTCACGACAGCACAGCGGGACCATCCCGGCGATGACGGGACGCTGACGGACGATGACGATACGGGGAATGGGGCACACCCATGGGTCTGCGGGAGCGGCACCACGATGCCGCCGATGCCGCCGATGTCGCCGCCTATGCGCTGGGCGTGCTGGAACCGGCGGACGCGCTGCGCTGCGAGGAGCACCTCGCGGCCTGCGTGCCCTGCGCCATGCGGCTGGCGGACCTCGCCGGGACGGTGGCGGCGCTGGCGCAGCTGGCCGGCCGGGAGCCGCCGAGGCCGGGACGGGCGGCGGGGCCGAAACCGGGGCCGAGGTCCGGGCCCGGGCGGAGGAGGGGGCCCGCGCGGAGGCACCGGCGCGCCGCCGCGCCGCTTCCCCGGGTACGCCGGTGGCGCGGGCGCCTGGTCGCGGCGGCCGCGGCGCTCGCGGTCGGCGTGCCGGGCGCCGCCCTCCTCGGGTCCGACGACGAGCCGGCGTCACCGGAGCGGAGCGCGGTCGCGGCGACCGACCCGGCCACCGGCGTGACGGCGGCGCTGGCGCTGCGGGACCGGGCGTGGGGTACGGAGGTGGCCGTCCGGGTGGCGGGGGTGCGGGGGCCTCACGTCTGCGATCTGGTGGCGGTCGGGAGGGACGGGCGGGAGTGGCCGGTGATGAGCTGGGCGACGCCGGTCGGGGGTGACGACCCCGTCGTCGAGGGCGGTACGGCGCTGCGGCGCGACGAGATCGCCCGCCTGGAGGTGCGCGACCGCGACGGGCGGCGGCTGGTGTCCGTCGCCCCTTGAGGGGTCACTCGCCTCTTGAGCGGTCACTCGCCCCTTGAGGGGTCACTTCAGCAGGCGGGACAGGCGGCGGTCGGCGAGCGGCTTGCCGCCGGTCTGGCAGGTGGGGCAGTACTGCAGCGAGGAGTCGCTGAAGGAGACCTCGCGGATGGTGTCGCCGCAGACGGGGCACGGCTCGCCGGTGCGGCCGTGGACGCGCAGGCCGCTCTTCTTCTCCGCCTTGAGCCGCCCGGCGGCCAGCCCGTGCGAGCGCTCCACCGCCTCCCGCAGGGTCGCGCGCAACGCCTCGTACAGCGTGGTCGTCTCGTCCTCGGTGAGGTTCCGGACCGGTTTGAACGGGGACATGCGGGCGGCGTGGAGGATCTCGTCGCTGTAGGCGTTGCCGATCCCGGCGATGAGGCTCTGGTCGCGCAGCGCGCCCTTGATCTGGCGCCGTTCCCCGGCGAGGAGCGCCGCGAAGGCGTCCCGGTCGAAGTCGCCGGCGAGCGGGTCGGGGCCGAGGCGGGCGACACCCGGCACCTCGGCCGGATCGCGTACGAGGTGGACGGCGAGGCGCTTGGTGGTGCCGGCCTCGGTGAGGTCGAAGCCGTCGCCGCCGGTGAGCGCGACACGCAGCGCCAGCGGGCCCTTGCCGGGGCGGGGCGGCCCGGAGGGCAGGACGTCGCGCCACTGGAGCCAGCCGGCGCGGGCCAGATGGATCACCAGGTGCAGCTCCCCCGCCTGCCCGGCAGGCCCTGCCGTCGCGATGTCGAGGAACTTGCCGTGCCGCGCCACGCCGGTGACCTCACGGCCGTCGAGGGCGCCGAGCGGCGGGTCGTACGTCTTCAGCACGCTGATGGCGACCGGCAGGGCGCGGGCGATCTCCTTGCCGACGAGGTGCTCGTCGAGGAACTCGCGCAGCGCTTCGACCTCGGGCAGTTCGGGCATGGTTCCAGCTTGCCTCAGGACCCGGGGGAACGGTCGGTGGCCTTGACCAGCTCGGCGAGTTCGGTGTGCAGGGCGTGCGCGAGGCGGTCCAGGTCGGGCAGGGCCCGGCCGTCGGCGACGAGCCCGGTGTGGACGCGTCCGCCGTACGGCGACATGGCGAGGGCGAGGGCCTGGCCGCGGGCGAGCGGCGCCATCGGGTACAGGGCGCGCAGCGGGCTGCCGGCGAGGGAGAGCGTGGAGCGGGGCAGGGGCACGTTGGTGACCAGGAGGTCGAAGAGCATGCGGGCCGCGCCGCCGGCCAGCGGTGTGCCGAAGCGGTGGGCGAGCGGCGGCAGTTGATCGGCGAGTACGGCGACGGCGCCGGGCCCGCGTGAGGGGCCGGCCGCTTTGTTGCGGTCCATGCCGCGGCGTACGGCGGCGAGGCGGCTCAGCGGGTCGGGGTCGCCGAGGGGCAGGTCGAGGAGGTACGCGGAGAACTTGTTGCCGCAGTCGGGCGGCGAGCCGGGCCTGCGCCGGGAGACGGGCACCAGGGCGCACGGGTCGGCGGCGGGGAGCGGGTCGCCGCGCTCCAGCAGCCAGTGGCGCAGCGCTCCGGCGACCACGGCGAGCAGCACGTCGTTGGCGGTGCCGCCGCTGACCCGGCGGACCCGGCGCACCTCCTCCAGGTCCAGCTCGGCGGTGGCCAGGCGCCGTGTCCCGCTGGAGTCCGCGGCGAGTGCCGGGGTTCCGTGCGGGTCGTGGCGGCCGGCGCGGACGACGGAGGCGCCCAGGACGGAGGCGCCGACGCCGAGGGCGCGGCCGAGGTCCTCGGCGCGGCCCCGGACGGCGTCCGCGACGCCGGACACCTGCCAGGGGCCGGGGAGCCAGGAGCGGGGCGGCACCGGGCGCGGACGGCGGGGGGCGGCCCGGTGGGCGGTACCCGTACCGGTCCTGGCGTCGGCGATCTCGTCGAAGATCCCGGCGCCGATGGCGACGGCGCGCATGCCGTCGGCGAGGGCGTGGTGGAGCTTGACAAGGACGGCGAAGGGGCCGCCGGGCGCCCCGGTCAGCAGGTACATCTCCCAGGGCGGCAGCCCGCGTTCGAGCGGCCGCTCCATCAGCTCCCCGGCGAGCCGCGTGGCTTCGGCGGCGAAGTCCCCGTCCTCCGGGAGCCGGAGGTGGTGGACGTGCCGGTGGACGTCGAAGCTCTTGTCCACGCTCCAGCGGGCGCCGCCGACGGGCAGCAGGACGTCCCGTACCCGCATCCGCAGGCGCGGGATGGCGGCGGCGCGCTCGGCGAGGAGCGGCAGCAGGCCCGCAGGGTCCCCGGGTGCGGGGTCGAAGCGGGCCAGCGCGCCGAGATGCATGGGGTGGCCGTCCGATTCGAGGTGCCAGAAGGCCAGATCGAGAGGTGCCAGCAGCTCACTGCTCAAGGGATCCCCAGGTCGTCGAAGGCGGGGCCGCGGAACTGCAGTCAATCGCCTTCGGTCGGTTACGGTCAAGCACGATCGCTCTACGGACAGTTAACAGATCATGTCGGGCGGGTTTCCGCTATGACGGACGACCTGTGGATCTCCGGCCGTTCCGGCACGCCGAACTCGCACCACACGCACTTGCCGCCGCCGCGCGACTCGACTCCCCAGACGTCGGCGAGCCGGTCCACGAGCAGCAGTCCCCGCCCCGATACCCCGGAGTCGCCGGCCTCCCGGCGGCGCGGCAGCACGCTGGAGCGGTCCTCCACCTCGACGCGCAGCCGCCGCTCGTGGCCGGCCAGCATCCGCAGGGTGACGATGGCGCCGCCGTCGGTGTGGAGCAGCGCGTTGGTGGTCAGCTCGTCGGCGACCAGCTCGATCTCGTCGGCCCGCTCCCCCGCGCCCCAGGCCTGGACCGCCGCCCGGATCATGTGGCGGGCCGAGCGCAGCGCCTCGGGGTCGCTCTGCGCGACGTGCTGCTGGAGCCGCCCGCCGGCCTGCGGGGTGTAGCCGCCCCTGCGGCGCAGCAGCAGGACCGCCACGTCGTCGTCGCCGCCGCGCTCGTCGACCACGTCGCACAGGTGGTCGGCGAGCAGCTGGAGGTCCTCCGGACCGTGCCGTACGACCGCCGTCAGCCACTGCATGCCCTCGTCGAGATCGGAACCGGGCTGCTCCACGAGCCCGTCCGTGTACAGCAGCAGGGCCTGGCCCGGGTCCAGCTCCAGGATGGAGACGGGGTAGTCCAGCCGCCCGAACTCCGCCGAGAGACCCAGTGGCATGCCGCCCGGGACGGGCACCCGGCGGCAGCTGCCGTCGGTGTCCCTCAGCAGCGGGTCGACGTGGCCCGCCCGCACGATCTGCACGACGCCCGTCGCCAGGTCCGCCTCCAGGTAGGTGCAGGTGGCGAAGCGGTCGGTGTCCAGCTCGTGCAGGAAGACCGAGGCCCGCGCCATCACGGTGGCGGGGGTGTGCCCCTCGGCGGCGTACGCGCGCAGCACGATGCGCAGCTGCCCCATGACGGCCGCCGCGTGCGTGTCGTGGCCCTGTACGTCGCCGATGACGGCGCCCACGCGGCCTCCCCCGTAGACACCGTCACGGGTGGTGCCCCCAGGCAGGGGGATGACGTCGTACCAGTCGCCGCCGATGTCCCGGCCGAGCCGGGCCGAGCGGTAGCGGACGGCGATGTGCGCCCCGGCGACCTGCGGGATCCGGCGCGGCAGCATCGCCTGCTGGAGGCCCTCGGCGAGGTCGTGCTCCTGCTCGAAGAGCATGGCGCGCTGGAGGCTCTGGGCGATGCTGCTGCCGAGCGCCACCAGGACGTTGCGGTCCTCGGGGGAGAAGCCGTACTTGTCGCTGTAGAGCAGCCCGAGGGCGCCGATGGGCCGGGCCTGGGCGATGAGCGGCAGATAGGCGGCGGAGGTGATGCCGAGGCCGCTGATGTGCGGCCAGAGGATGGGGTACGAGTCGGCGAAGTCCTCGGGCGACTCGATGAACCGCGGCGCCAGGATGCGGATCACCTCGCTCATCGGGTACTGCTCGTCCACCCGGGTGTAGCGGGTGCCCGGCACGAAGGAGCCGTCGGGGCCGTCGGCGACCAGATGGATGCGGCCCGACTCCAGCAGGCCCATGACGACGCTCGTCGCTCCGAGGTGTTCGAGACCGTGCGAGTCGCGCAGGACGTCGATGACGTCCTGGACGGTCCTGGCGTGCGCGAGGGCCGCGGTGGTGGACTCCACGACGCTGGTCTGGCGGCGCCGCTCGGCGTCCACCTCGATGCGCGCGGTGGACTCGGTGAGTTCCTGGGTGGCGTCCCGGACGATGCCGATGATGCGGCGCGGCCGGCCGGTCTCGTCGCGCCGGATGAACCCCTGGGTGTGGGTCCAGCGCAGGTTCCCCTCGCGGTCGCGGATGCGGAAGTACGCGCCGTAGTGGGTGCTGCCGCTCTTCAGCGCCTGCGTCACCATGCCGTCGAGGCGGATCGCCTCGCTCGGCGGGACGCGCGGGGCGAGGCTCTCGGGCCGCCCGTCGTACTCGTCGGCGTCCACCTGGAACACGCCGAGGGCTGCCTGGTCGAGATGCATCAGCCCCGCGTCCAGGTCCCAGTCGAAGCTGCCCATGCGGTTGAGGGACAGGCTCAGATCCGGGCGGGCGGGCCAGTCCTCGGGAAGCGACAGGGCATCCGCTGCCGGATCAACCATGGGGCCACTCTGCCATCATTTGTCGGGTTTTTCGACCGCGCGCGGGAGCGTGAGGAGGGTTCACGAGGGCCGTCAGCCCTCGTCAAGCTCCGGCTCGACGGCCGCGTTGTCCGGCCCCATCAGGTGTCCTTGACCCTCGTCCTGACCCTGATCCTGGTCCTCTTCCTGGCTTTCTTCCTGGTCCTGTACGTCCTCGCCGGCCTGGAACTCCGCTTCCGCATCCGGCTCCGGCCCCGGGTCGAGGGGGTCGGGCTCCACGGGCTCGGGCGCCGCGGGTTCCGGGGCGGCGGGCTCGGGGGCAGAGGACGGCGGCGCAGGAGGCTGCGGCGCGGCGGGCTGCGGGGCGGCCGCTTCCGGGGGGCGCGCGGCCGCGAGGACGCTTTCGTCGGTCACGATGCGGTCTTGTTCGCCCTCGGTGCCGGTCCGGCGCTCGATCAGGGTGCTGCTGACGACACTGACGATGAACAGGCTCTCGACGGCGTGGTGGGTGGCGTTGACGGTGACCACCCGTCCGGGGTCGAAGCCGGGCCACGGCTGCCCCTTGTGCTCGACCCCGCCTTCCTCGGAGGCCGGCGCGCGCAGCGGGCTCCCGGAGGCGCAGCGCACGCGCGGTGCGCCGTACTCGTCCACCAGGACGGCGGTCCCGGCCTGCAGGACGGCCTGGAAGGCGGCGGCCGAGCCGTCGCCGTAGCCGTGTCCGGTGACGCGGGTGTCGGTCCGCAGCACCACGGGTGTGAGGCCGTCCAGCCATGCGGCGAGGCGGGCCTGGGCAACGCCGGCGGCCTGGGCGAAGGCAGCCGCCTTGGCGTCGTCGGAGGTGAGGAGGCGGGTCTGCCGCGCCACGTCGCAACTGGCGACCGAGCGGGCGCCGCCGTACAGCCCGGGAGTGGCGCCGGAGACGACGCCGGTCGCCGGTGCCGTACCGGGCTCGGCCGACGGCGGCGAGCCGGGCGCGTCGGGCGACGGCCGGACCGTGGAGGGGGTGAAGGGAGCGGGGCCATGGGCGGAGACGGGCTGGAGCAGCACCTCGCCGGGCCCGGGTAGACCCTCGACCGCCCCGGCCCCGCGGGGTTTCCCGCCGTCACCGTCGCCGCCGCAGCCGGTGGCCAGCAGTCCGGCGGTGACGGTGGAGGCGGCGAGCGTGGCGAGCGCGCCGTACCGGCGACGACGTGGGGTGGTACGCACGGAGGCCCTCCCGCCTTTCAACACTCGTTTCAGCCTTGTTTGCCCTTTATGTCTGCCGGATCCGCTCCGACCCCGCAACCGGAAGCACCCACCCTTCCGTGGACTTGAACGCGTTCAACAGAGCCTCTAGGCTCTGGCTACGAGTTGAACATGTTCAACCGAGAGGGAGGGGTGGGTGCGTTGTCCGTGCTCGTCGGGCTGATCGTGGCCCTCGGCATGCTGGTGATCGTCCCGATGGGGCTGCGCCTGATCGACCCGGAGGACGGCGGGGGAACAGCGGCCGTCCGGACGGTGTGGCCGCTGTTCGCGCTACCGGGCGCGGCGTCCCTGTGGCTGCCTCGCGGCATCGCCGCCACCGCGCTCGCCTGCTGCTACGCGGTCGGCACCGTGCTCCTGGCGCTGCACGCGCCGGGCCGCCTGGTCCGTACGCCCGCGTCGGCGCTGCCCGCCCGGATCGCCGTGGCCACCGCGCTGGTGAGCCCGTCGATCGCCGCGGTCGCGCTGGTCGCGGAGCGCCTCGGGCACCCGCTGTTCGGCTTCGACCTGGAGATCCTGGCACTGACCGTGCCGCACTTCCACTTCGCCGGTTTCGCCGCCGCCCTGGTGGCCGGTCTCGTCTGCCGGGCCACGGACCGGCCGGCCGGGCGCTTCGCCGCGCTGAGTGTGCCGCTCGGCACCCTGCTGGTGCTGCTCGGCTACTTCCTGAACGACTGGGCCGAACTGGCCGGGGCACTCGTGCTCACCGCCGGGATGTGGGCGGTCGCGCAGCTGACCTGGCGGGACGTCCGCGGCGACGGGCCCGACCGGCTCACAAGAGCGATGCTCTGCGTCTCCTCCGCCATCCTCGTGGCGACCATGCTGCTCGCCCTCTGCTGGGCGCTCGGCGAGGCCACCGGGCTCCCCCACCCCAGCCTGACCTGGATGGCCGCCACGCACGGCCTCGGCAACGCCCTCGGCTTCGCGCTCTGCTCGGTGCTGGCCTGGCGGCGCCTCGCCGACCTCGAACGCGTCAAGGGCCTCGAACACCTCAAGAGCCTCAAAGCCGTGCAAGACCTCGCCGTGAAAGACCTCAAGGACCTCAAGGCCTTCAAGGAGCCCGTCGCATGACCCGCCTGATCCGCAGCCTCGCCACCGGCGACACGCCCCCGCTCAGCTACCCGGAGGTCGGCGCCACCCGCACCCGCCCACTCCCCGCCGGCTACCAGCATCTGCGCGTGGAGGTCCTCGTCGGCCGCGGCCGGGACGTCTTCCACGAAACGGGCACGGCCGTCACCACCTGGCGCATGCACCGCCTCTCGGGCGCCCGGATCCACGCCGAGTCGCCGCGGGCCGAGCCCGGCACCGGCGTCGAGGTCTCCCTGGGCCTGGGCCCGCTGCGCCTCACGGCGCCTTGCGAGGTGGTGTGGACCGTGTACGAGGACGACCGCACGGGCTTCGCGTACGGCACCCGCCAGGGGCACCCGGAAAGCGGCGAGGAGTCGTTCGTCGTGGACCTGCGCGCGGACGGGACGGTGTGGTTCACGGTCACGGCCTTCAGCCGGCCCGCCCGCTGGTACACACGGGCGGCCGGGCGCCTCGTCCCCGTGCTCCAGCGGTGGTACGCGCGGCGCCTCGGCCGCACGCTGCGAAAGATCGCGGCGGGATGATCCGCGGCCGATACTGGAACCGATGGAGTGGTTCTGGTTCACCTCGTCCGACTACTGGCTGAGCAGACTGGTCTTCCAGCGGGCGCTCGCCGGGCTGTACCTGGTCGCCTTCCTCTGCGCCGCGCTCCAGTTCCGCGCGCTGATCGGCGAGCGCGGCATGCTGCCGGTGCCGGCCTATCTGCGGCGCGTATCACCGCGCCGCGCGCCCAGCGTCTTCCACTGGCACTACTCGGACCGGTTCTTCGCCCTCTGCGCCTGGACCGGTGCCGTACTCGCCGCCGCGCTGATCGCGGGGGCGGGCGACGCGGTGCCGCTCGCGGTGGCGATGCTGATGTGGGCGGTGCTGTGGGCGCTGTACCTGTCCATCGTCAACGTCGGGCAGACCTGGTACGGCTTCGGCTGGGAATCGCTCCTCCTGGAGACCGGCTTCCTCGCGATCTTCCTCGGCAACGAGCGCACCGCGCCGCCCGTCCTCATCCTGTTCCTGCTGCGCTGGCTGCTGTTCCGGGTGGAGTTCGGGGCGGGCCTGATCAAACTGCGCGGCGACGCCTGCTGGCGCAAGCTGACCTGCCTGTACTACCACCACGAGACGCAGCCGATGCCCGGGCCGCTGAGCTGGTTCTTCCACCATCTCCCGAGGCCCCTGCACCGGGTGGAGGCGGCGGCCAACCACGTCACCCAACTGGTCGTCCCCGTGCTGCTCTTCACGCCGCAGCCGGTGGCGAGCGCGGCGGCGGGCGTCATCATCGTGACCCAGCTGTGGCTGGTGCTCTCCGGCAACTTCTCCTGGCTGAACTGGATCACCATCGTGCTCGCCGTGTCGGCGGTGGACGGCTCGCTCGTCGCCGAGCCGCCCGCGCTGCCCGCTCCCCCGGTCTGGTACGGGATCCTCGTCCTCGCCGTCACCGCCCTGGTGCTCTTCCTCAGCCGTCGCCCCGTGCGCAATCTGCTCTCCCGCCGCCAGGCGATGAACATGTCCTTCGACCCGCTGCACCTGGTCAACACCTATGGCGCCTTCGGAACGGTCGGCCGCGTGCGCCACGAGATCGTCCTCGAGGGGACGGACGAGCCCGTCCTCCACGAGGGCACGGTGTGGCGTGCGTACGAGTTCAAGGGCAAGCCCGGCGACGTCCGCCGGCTGCCGCGCCAGTTCGCGCCGTACCACCTGCGGCTGGACTGGATGATGTGGTTCGCGGCACTGTCCCCCGCGTACGCCTATTCCTGGTTCGGCGGGCTGGTGGAGCGGCTGCTCGACGGGGACCGGGACACGCTCCGGCTGCTGCGGCACAACCCCTTCCCGGACGCCCCGCCCGTGATCGTCCGCGCCCGGCTCTACCGGTACCGGTTCACGACCTGGCGCGAACTGCGCGCCACGGGCGCGTGGTGGCACCGGACGTACGTGCGCGAGTTCATGCCGCCGACGCGGCTCGACGCAGCGGCGGAGCGGGAGTGACGGGGTGGCACGCGCGTGCCCTCCGACGAGTGGCGGAGGGCACGGGGGCGAAGCCTGCGAAGATCCGGCTCAGTCGATGCCGGGCAGGATGTGCGGCTCGGCGAGGTCTTCCTCGTACCCGGCCAGGCGGATGGGGGCCGAACGGGCCCACACTTCGAGGCTGCCGAGCGTGTCCGATGGACCGGACCCGTCGCCGTCCTTCGCCGAATGGTGTTCCTGCTTCGTCAGTTCTGGTGTCACCGCGCACTCCTTCGTGTCGCGAACCTATGAGGACATAGCTGCCGATCGGTCGCGGTGGCGCCGGTACTGGGGCGGGACCGCAGCCTTGGTGGCAGGCCGTGTTCCCGGGGCGGCCTGAAGGGGGTTTCGTGGATCCCTGTCGGCCGACCGTCGCTCCAGACTAACCAAATGAGCGCCCCCGCGCTCGATGGAACGCGTCACATAGGCAGGTTCCGGACACTCCGCAAGCATCCGGTCACCAGGTGATGATCACCAGTTGGCGGGCGCGTAGTCCTTGAGGAAGCAGCCGTACAGGTCCTCGCCCGCCTCGCCGCGCACGATGGGGTCGTAGACCCGCGCCGCGCCGTCGATCAGGTCGAGCGGGGCGTGGAAGCCCGCCTCGGCGAGCCGGACCTTGTCCGGGTGCGGCCGCTCGTCGGTGATCCAGCCGGTGTCGACGGCGGTCATCAGGATGCGGTCCGACTCGAACATCTCCTGGGCGCTGGTGCGCGTGAGCATGTTCAGCGCGGCCTTGGCCATGTTGGTGTGCGGGTGCCCGGCGCCCTTGTACCCGCGGCTGAAGACGCCCTCCATCGCGGAGACGTTCACCACGTACGTACGCCGGGCCGGGGAGGCCGCCATCGCCGAGCGCAGCCGGCTGATCAGGATGAACGGCGCGGTGGAGTTGCACAGCTGCACTTCCAGGAGCTCGACCGGGTCGACCTCGGAAACCGTCTGGATCCAGCTGTTGGTGTCCGCCAGGTCGGGGACCAGACCGCCGGCGTCGATCGCGGTGCCCGCGGCGATCCGCTCCAGCGACGCGGAGCCGCTCACCAGCGCCAGGTCGGTGACCTGCTGGGCGGTCAGCCCGCTGCCGTTGCGGGACGAGGGCAGCGCGGCCATCGTCTCCACGGCGCCGCTGCCGAAGGTGCCGATGATCTCGGCGGGCGGCAGCTCACCGGCCGGCAGCGGGGCGGACTCGGCGGCGACGAGCTCCCGGTAGGCCTGGGGCGAGCGGCGCACGGTCTGCGCGGCGTTGTTGATCAGGATGTCGAGCGGGCCCTCGGCGGCGACCGAGTCGGCGAGCGCGACGACCTGCGCCGGGTCGCGCAGGTCGATGCCGACGATCTTCAGCCGGCCGATCCACTCGTCGCTGTCCGGCATCGCCTTGAAGCGACGGATGGCGTCCTTGGGGAAGCGGGTGGTGATGGTGGTGTGGGCACCGTCACGCAGCAGCCGCAGCGCGATGTACATGCCGATCTTGGCGCGGCCGCCGGTGAGCAGCGCGCGACGGCCGGTCAGGTCGGTGCGGGCGTCGCGCTTGGCCCGGTTCTCGGTGGCGCAGTCGCGGCACAGCTGGTGGTAGAAGGCGTCGACCTCGACGTACCGGCTCTTGCAGATGTAGCAGGAGCGGGGGCGCTGGAGGATGCCCGCGATCTCGCCTTCAGCCGAGGAGGAGGGCAGCAGGCCCTGCGTCTCGTCGTCGATGCGCTCGGCGGAGCCGGTGGCGGTGGCCTCGGTGACCGCCTTGTCGTGGGCGGTCTTGGCGGCCCGGCGCTCCTGGCGGCGGCGCTGCTTCACGGTGCGGTAGAGACCGGCCGTGGCGCGGCGCACGGTGATCGCGTCCGGGTGGTCGATCTCCAGCTTGTCGAGCTCCTCGAGGACGCTCAGGCAGACGGCCAGACGCTCGGGGTCGATGCCCGGCCCGTACGCCTGGTTCTCTTCAGTCACCGTCATGGCCTCTTCGGTTCCTCGATCACTCGTTTGCCAGGTTTCAAAAGCCGAACTTTACGTCAGTACGGCGCCTTGCCGCCAAACGGCCCTCTCGTACTCCCGTACTCCATCGGGAGTAGGACCGATTGCGTGCTCAGGGACGACGACGTGAACGATCTCGGGCGCCAGGGTGGGGGGCATGAGCCTCCTCGCCCTGTCGGTGCTGTTGTCGCTGGTCTCTGCGGTCGCCTACGCGGCCGGGGCGATCACGCAGGAGCGCGTCGCCACGCGCCCGGGTGCACCGGCGCGCAGCGCCGCCTGGTGGGCGGCGGTGGTGCTGAACGGGCTCGGCGCGCTGCTGCACGTGGTGGCGCTGGCGTACGGGCCGCTGAGCCTGGTCCAGCCGCTGGGCGCGCTGACGATCGTGTTCGCGCTGCCGCTGGCCGCGCTCTTCACCGGGCGGCGGGCGGGGGCGGCCGGATGGCGTGACGTGGTGATGGCGACGGCGGGGCTGGCCGGGCTGCTCGCGCTGACGGGGCAGGCCGGGGCGCGCTCGGTGGACGGCGGGGCCCGGCTGCTGCTGGCGGGGGCCGGCGCCGGGACGGTGGCGGTGCTGTGCGTGGCGGCGCGGGGTCTGGCGCGGCGGCCGGGGGCACGCGGGGTGCTGCTGGCCGCCGGGGCGGGCGTGGCGTTCGGGATCGCGTCGGTGTTCACGAAGACCGTCGCGGTCGGTTTCGTCGCGCGCGACCCGCTGGGCCAGTGGCCGAGCCTGCTGACCATCGCCGCCTTCGCGGCGGCCGGACTGGCGCTGTCGCAGGCCTCCTACCGGGACGCGGGGCTGACGGCGCCCCTGGCGACGGTCACCGTGGTCAATCCGGTGGTGGCCGCCGCCGTGGGGCTCACGCTGTTCGGCGAGCAATTCCGGTACGGCGTGCCGGGCACGGTGCTGGCGCTGGGCTGCGGGGTGGTGGCGGCGGGCGGCCTCATCCTGCTGAGCGCGGTCCCCGGCGAGGACTCAGAGCCGTACGCCGCCCGACCTCAGGTACGCGAGGGGGTCGATGTCGGAGCCGTACCCCGGCCCCGTCCGCACCTCGAAGTGGAGGTGCGGTCCGGTGCTGTTGCCGGTCGATCCTGAACGGGCGATGCGCTGGCCGCTGGTGACCCGCTGCCCTTCGCGGACGGTGAGCGCGGAGAGGTGGGCGTACTGGCTGTACCTGCCGTCGTCGTGGCGGATGACGACCTCGTAGCCGTACGCGCCGCCCCAGCCGGCGGACACCACCCGCCCGGTCGCCACGGCCTTGACGGCGGTGCCGGTGGGGACCGGGAAGTCCACGCCGGTGTGGTAGCCGCTGGACCAGGAGGAGCCCGCCTTGCGGTACGCGGTGCCGGGGCCGGCCTCGACGGGGGCGCTGAAGCCCGCGCTCCTGGGCTTCGGGGCGGAGGCGGGTTTGGCGGCGGGCTTCTTCGCGACCGGAGGCTTCGGCTGGGGCTTCGGCTCGGCGGCGGGCTTCTTCGCCGCCGGCTTCGGCGCGGCCGGCGGCTTGGTCGACGGCTTGCTCGGCGCCTTGGTCGACGGGTTCGCCGCCGTCGTGCGCAGCGTCAGCTTCTGGCCCGGCATGATGAGGTCCGGATCGCTGCCGATGACCGTGCGGTTGGCGGCGTACAGGCGCTGCCAGCCGCCTCCGACCTTCTGCTCCTCCGCGATGCCGGAGAGCGAGTCGCCGCGCGCCACCGTGTAACTCTCGCGCTGCCCGGGCACGGTGGTGGGCGTCGCGGGGGCGGAGCGCGGGGTGGCGCGGGGCGCGGCGGCCGGTGCGGCCTTCCCCTGAGGGGCGATGTCCGGGGCCTCGCCGCCCCGGGTGAGCCCCGCCTTCACGGAGCAGGCGGGCCAGGCGCGCGGGCCCTGTCCCTTGAGCACCTTCTCGGCGATGGCGATCTGCTGGTCCTTGGTGGCGAGGTCGGCGCGCGGGGCGTAGCGCGTACCGCCGTACGCCTCCCAGGTGGACTGGGTGAACTGCAGCCCGCCGTAATAGCCGTTGCCGGTGTTGATCTTCCAGTTGTTGGTGGACTCGCAGGCCGCGACCTTCTCCCAGACGTCCACGGACGCCGCGTGCGCCGCGCCCGCCCCGAGGAGCGGGAGCGCCATTCCGGCGCCGCCCGCCGTGACAGTGAGCGATGCCCGGTTGATACGGCTCGGCTGATACCGGCGGTGTCGTCCGCGTACGGCCATGGTCGCGATCCCCCCTTGCTTGCACAGAGCAGCAGGCGCCCAAGCTAGAGGGAGCGACGGGCGGTGACAAGGGGGCACGCGTGGCATGGCGGGGCGCTCAAAAACGCGTTCGTGCCCCGTCGTTCGGCCCGGCTCAGGGCTAACCCTGATGTGCCGCGGGGCGCGGATCCGTAGATTCGGGGTTGTCGGTCGGCGGGCCCACGAGGTCGTGACCCCCGTACGGGGGCGGGGTGTTGCGCCGTGTGCCCGCCGACGGCCGCGCTGGTGACCACGACAGGGGGAAGCTCCACACGTGCCTCGGCGCGCGGGGGGCCGTACGGTCAGGGGGGAACCGTACGGCCGCGTCCCTGACGCCCCTCGGCCGCCGGCACGCGCCGGCGCACACGCCGCCGCGTCAGGCCTGGAGGTACGCCAGGACGGCACGGACCCGCCGGTGCTCGGTCGGGTCGGGCTCGAGGTGGAGCTTGGTGAAGATGCTGCGGACGTGGGTCTCCAGGGTCTTGGCGGCGATGTGCAGGCAGGCGCTGATGCCTTCGTTGGAGCGGCCCTCCGCCATCAGGGCCAGGACTTCACGCTCGCGAGGAGTCAGCGTGTCCAGCACGCGGTCCGGCCGGGGCCGGCGCATCAGACGCGCCACGACCTCCGGGTCGATGACGCACTCGCCGCAGGCCACCCTCCGCAGCGCGTCGAAGAGCTCCTGCGCGTCCGTGACGCGCTCCTTCAGCAGATAACCCACGCCCTGGCCGTCGTTCGTCAGCTCCTCCAGCACGCTGCCCGTCTCGACGTACTGGGACAGCAGCAAGACCCCTGTGCCGGGCCTGCTCAGGCGGATGGCCCGCGCGGCGCGCAGGCCCTCGTCGGTGTGCGTCGGCGGCATCCGGATGTCGAGGACCACCACGTCGGGAGCGCTCGTGGCCACGAGCTCCACCAGCCCCTCGGCGTCCCCGCGCTGCGCGACCACGGTGATGCCGTGGTCCTCCATCAGCCGGGCCAGGCCCTGCCGCAGCAGGGCGGAGTCCTCGACGAGAATCACCCGCACGGCAGCTCCACCTCGATCCGGGTGCCGTCCCCGGCCGGGGAGCTCACCCGCAGCCTGCCGCCGACGGCGGCCACCCGGTCGGCCAGGCCGCGCAGGCCGCTGCCCGCCGGATCGGCCCCGCCGACGCCGTCGTCCACCACCTCGACCACCAGCCACGGGGCTTCCCGGCGCACGGTGACGGTCACCGCCCGCGCCCCCGAGTGCTTGCCGGCGTTCGACAGGGCCTCGCTGACCACGTAGTACGCCGTGGTCTCCACCAGCTCCGGCAGCCGGACCTGGTCGGCCATGACCACCACCGGAATCGGGGACTCGTCGGCCAGCGCGGTCAGTGCCGCGCGCAGCCCCTCGCGCGCGAGGACGGCGGGGTGCAGCCCCCGGGCCAGCTCACGCAGCTCCGTCAGTGCCGTGCGCAGCGTCTGCTCGGTCTCGTCGACCGCGGCGAGCAACTGCGGGTCGCGGCCCCACCGGGTGCCGATCCGCCGGAGCCCCATGAGCGCGAACACCAGCCGGCCCTGCGCCCCGTCGTGCAGGTTCCGCTCCAGGCGCCGCCGCTCCTGCTCCTCGGCGGACAGCAGCCGCATCTGCAACTCGCGCGCCCGTTCCGCGTTCCGGGCGGCCCGCTCGGCGAGCTGCATGGTGCGCAGGCACAGCCCCACGGACGCGGAGACCGCCTCCAGCAGCTCCGGCTCCTGCGTGAGCGCCCGGTCGTGCACCAGTACGGCCGGCGGTGTGCACCCGGGTCCGAGGGGCGTCACCGCGGCACCGGCGGCCGGGCGGCCCCGCGCCGGCCCGCCGATCGCACGCCCTTCGGGGTCGGTGTACAGGCCGGACACGGAGGCGTGCGGGATCCCGAGCCTCAGCGTCGGGTCTCCCAGCACCTCGCGCAGCGCGGTCTGCAGTTGGGCCGGTGTCGGGTCGGGCCCGGCGGCGATGACCAGGTTGCCGACGTCGGCGCGGCGCAGGCGGATGCGGAACAGTCCCACCAGGAAGGCCACGGGAAGCGCGACCTGCGTCAGGTCCGACAGCACCAGGGGCAGCAGCTCGCCGCCGCGCAGCAGCCCGGGGTGGAGCACGTACAGCACCTCCCAGCCGACGAAGGCGACCGCGATCGCCAGGGGGACGGCGACCGGCACGAGGACGCGGCGGTACGCGGGGCTGCCCGCCAGCCACCGGCTCACCATCAGCACCGCCACCCACAGCGTCAGCCCGGCTCCCACCCAGCGGTAGACCAGGTCCACCCCGGCGAACACGGCGGGGTCGCGCACGAGGAGCAGCGCGTTGCCGCGGCAGTCCTCGCACAGGAGGTACGAACTGCCCGGGTCGGCCGCCGGGTCGTAGCACAGGGCCCGTACCAGTCCGCCCACCGCCACCAGCGCGTACGCGGCGCCCACCGTCATCCGGGCCCGGCGCCGCCCCACCCGGCCCTCGGGGAAGGCCAGCAGGAGATGGGCCAGCACGGCGAGGTTGAGCGCCTCCCACCAGGCCCCCATGCCGATCAGCAACGGCTGGTCGAAGCCCTGGAGGTTCCCGATGAACCAGGTGAGCCCCTCGGCGAGCATCAGCCGCCCGGTGCCGTTGGCGGGCCGGCGCCAGAGCGCGATGAGCCCCGCGGTCGCGTAGGCGAGGCCCGTCAGCACATCGACGACCACCGCCGACGGTTCGGCTCCAGTACGCGCGTATCCGAGTGTTCCGACGACGGCGGCGGCCACCGCCGCCACCGCCCACGCCGCCAGTCGCCCGGCCTCGCGGCCCGCTCCAGGCTTACGTTCCACCCCAGCGTCCCCCGCGCTCCCGGACCTGCTCACGCCCGCCGCCATTGTGTCACCGCCCGCGTTCGACGACGGCGCGCGGTTCCTGGCCGCTACACGGCACCGAGGAAGCCGGGGTCGGTCCCGTCGAGCTGCGCGCAGGTGGCGCGGCTCACCCCGAGGATCTCGGACATAGCCACCGGGCGCCGGGCGGCGGCCGCCAGGTCACGCCCGGCCTCGGCCGACCACAGCGGCGGGAAGAACGCCAGGCCCTGCCCGGCGGTCAGGCCGCGGACCTCGTCGCGCCAGCCCGGCCAGCGCAGTGTCTCGTAGAACTCGTCGAGCGCACCGGACAGGATCCACGACAGCCACGCGCCGTGTCCGGCGCCGAGTGCCTCCCAGCGGAGGGAGTCGGGCGCGAAGTACACCACCTCGCCGGGCGCGCCGGGTCGTCCGGCCTGCTCGGGTGCGGCGCCGTTGACGGCGAAGACGCCTCCGAGGACGTCGTGCGCGATGATCAGGCCCGCCTCCGCCCGCCAGCCGGCGTCGAACGTGGCGGGGAAGTCGTTGACCCGGGCCAGGGCCGGCAGGTCCCGCGGGTTGCCGGGTCCGGCTGCGGGGCTGCCGAAGACGCGCAGCCAGCCGTGGTCGAGGACCAGGCCGCCGCAGTGCAGCGCGAAGGCGCCCAGGTAGGACCTGGCCGTGATCTGCAGGTGGAGGAGCGCGGCGCGCCCTGCCTCGCCGTCGGCGGGCAGCACCTCGACCGGCGCCCGGCTGGAATCCAGTTCCTTCCGGAGCTCGGGCCAGGCGGGGTCGTCGACGTCGATCAATTCGGGCAGCTCACGCACCGCCGCATCCTCGCACGGCCGCCGATCAGCTCATCGGGCCGGGCTCCGGTTCCGGTCCGGGTACGGGGTCGGGGCCGGGCGGCTTCGGGACGGGGTCCGGCGCCGGTCCGGGCGGCGGCCCGGGCGGCGGCGGTCCCGGATGCGGCGGCGGTGTCGGTACGGGTCCGGGGGCGGGGCCGGGCTCGGGCCCCGTCGGCCCGGGCTGGGGCACGGGCGTCGGCGGGACCGGGTCCGGCGGCACCGGGCTCGGCGGGGTCGGCGACGGGGGTACGGGGTCGGGGGTCGGCGGATTCGTCATGGCGTCCATCCCCTCGGTGATCGTGCGGGCCCGTTCACGCGGGCTTGTTCAGCCTCTCGCGCTGCGCGTTCCCCGGCGCGGCGGGATCACTCATCAGGGTGGCGACGGCCGCCGCGAGTCCGGTGCGGGGGCTGGACAGCACCGGGATCGCGGTGCGGGCCAGGTCGGCGGCGTCCGCCATGGAGGCCTGGGCCAGCACGATCACGTCGGCGTCCCGTACGCCGTCGAGGGCGGCGGCGACCGCCGCCAGGTAGCCGTCCCGATCCCCGGCCTGGAACCGCGCCCACGCGTCGGCCACGAGGACCGTACGCATCGACGGCTCCCCTGCCGCCCCTTCGGCCGCCTCCTCGCGGATGAGCGCCACCGTGGGCTCCAGGGTGCTCGCCACCGAGGCGACCACGACGACCCGGCGCTCGGCGGCGGCCGCGGCGGCCATCGGCCGGTCCACCCGGAGCACGGGCACCCCGGCGGCCACACCCTCGGCGACGGCGCCGATCGTCGAACACGTACACAGGACGGCGTCGGCCCCGCCGTCCACCGCCCCGGCGATCGCCGCCGCGACCTCCCCGGCCACGGCCTCGGGCCCCGCTTCGCGGGCGCGTTCCAGCAGCGACGCGTCGACGAGGTGCCGCAGGGCGAGCCCGGGGTGGTCGGCGTCGCGCAGCGCGTCGAAGACCGGCACGTGGACGGAAGAGGTGTGCAGCAGCGCGAGCACGGCCACGGCCCGGTCCCGCCGGGTCAGCCGCGCACGGCGGGAACGGCGTGCGGGCTGCGCGCGGTGTCGGTCCCGGGCACGGGCGCGGAGGCGTCGGAGCCGAGCTCCACGATCCGGTTGGCGGCGTCGACGTGCACCACCCGCGGCACGAGCGAGCGGGCCTCGGCGTCGTCGACCTGGGCGTAGCTGATCAGAATGACCAGGTCACCGGGGTGCACGAGGTGAGCGGCCGCCCCGTTGATCCCGATGACCCCGGAGCCGCGCTCCCCCTCGATGACGTACGTCTCCAGGCGCGCGCCGTTGTCGATGTCGACGATGTGCACGAGCTCGCCGGGGAGGAGGTCGGCGGCCTCCATCAGGTCGGCGTCGACGGTGACCGATCCCACGTAGTGCAGGTCGGCTTGCGTCACGGTGGCGCGGTGGATCTTGGACTTGAACATGGTGCGCAGCATCGAGGCACTCCTGGACATAGGCTCCCTGCCTGCGTTTTTGCAGGTCAAGGGCGGTTTCCTTACCCTACAACGAGTCGCGTCCGGGCAGCATTCCCCAGGTTTTCCAGGAGTCATGCTGACCACTTGCCGACTTCCTGACGCATCATCGGGCGATGGCGGGAGAGCTTCGCCGCCCTCCTGCACCGCACCGCGATGACTGCACCAGCCTACGCAGCACCCTCCGGCGGGTGTCCGTGACCACCGTCACGTTGGCGGTCTGGGCGGCGGTCAGGAGCTGGGCAGTCGACCGGGAGCGGGCCACGCGCCGCTGCGGGTAGCCGGCCCAGGCCCTTCCATTTCAGAACAGCGGCGGATCTTCGACCGCATCGGCCAGATCACCGCAGCCATCCACCGCAGCGCCCCGGCAGATCGCTGAGCCCGACCAGGTGATTCATCCTCGTCAGCGTCTGCGTCTCCAGTTCATGAAGGGACCGCGACCTCGCCGCCCTCCACACCCGATACAACTGGACCATCCACGCCCCCGGCGAGGACTCCGCCGTACCCGTCGACGTCCCCCTCCCCGTGGATCACGCTCTGCTCGTTCAGCCGGCCCCGGCAACAAGCGGCCCCACCCGCGACTCCAGCCATGCCGGCAGATCCAGGAGCCGAACCCCTTCCTGCTCGTTGGGATCGGTCCGCGCGACCAGGCACACCATGTCCTGATCGCCGGTGTTCACCGGCAGGTGCGGAGTGTTGGCGGGGATGTGGATGTAGTCACCCGCCCCCAGCACCACATGCTCCGTCAGGCCCTCCCCGTGCCGGACTTCAACCTGGCCGGACTGGATGAAGATGGCCGACTCGTGCCCCTTGTGCAGGTGAGGCGGCCGCGAGTGCCGGTGGGCATCACCAGATGGTGGAGACACAACCGCTCCGCCCCCGCCGACCGCGCGCTGATACCCGCACGAACGTGCCACCCTGGACACCCTCGTACTGCCCGGTCCGCACCACCGTGCACTGCTTCTGATCTGCCATACGCGCTGTACAACAACCCGCCCAGGGCGTTCGATCAATTTGCGCGACACGCCTGCCGGTGCCCACCGCGCAGCCCGGACTGACGGGCGGTGTCGACGCAGGCTTTCGCCGGCAGGGGCTCTCGTCGGATGCAGCGCGGAACGCCGCGAGGCCCATCACCACTACACGAGGACCCTGCTCGGTCGCCGCGGTCGGCTCCAGGCCGCCGAGGGTGCTTGCGGCCCGCCCGGGAGCAGGTCGCCCTGCGTCCCTGTCCTGGGCGGGCCGGTTGTCAGCCGGTCGAGCAGACGGTGCCGTTGAGGCGGAAGGCCGTCGGGTCCGGGTTGGGGCCGTCGTTCGTGCCGACGAACCCGAAGGAGGCCGTCGACGCGCCGTCCGGGGCCAGCGGGCCCGCACTCTCAGGGGCGGTCACCCGTACGTGCCGGCCGGTCTGGTGGAAGGTGGCGTTCCAACCGGAGGACACCGACTGGCGGTCGGTCGGCCAGTCCCAGCCCACGGTCCAGCCGGTGATCGGGGTGTCGGAGAGGTTGCGAACGGTGATCGTGGCTACGAAGCCGTTGCCCCAGCTCGTGTCCCGGTGGTACGTCACCGCGCAGGCGGCGTCCGACGGGGTGCCGGTGGTGAAGGCCAGCGGAGTGGACGGGGCGGAGAGCCGTCCCGAGGCGTCGGCCGCCAGGACGTTCACCGGGTGGGTGCTGCCCGGGGGCAGGTTCCGCAGGGTCACGGACGTGCCGGTGCTCTCGCCGACCAGACGGGTGTGGGCGCCGTCGCGTTCCTGGACCAGGTAGCGGGCGGCGCCCTGTGCGCCTTCCCAGGACAGGCGTGCGGTGGTGTCGGTCACCGCCTCCAGCTTCGGGGTGCCCGGGGTTCCGGCGGCCGAGGCCCCGGGCCCGGTGCCGGGCTGCGGGGTGAGGGTGACGGTGAGCATCGCGTACGGCGGCACGGTTACCCGGGACGCGGACGCCTCCCCACCGGTGACCTCGGTGATGTCGCTGTCGCCGCGCGCGTAGCGGCTCACCTCGGGTGCGGCGGCGCTTGGGGTGAAGCCCGCGTACTCGAGGTCCACGGTGCGCGCGGCGTCCGGGTTCTTGTTGATGAGCAGGACGCTCAGGCGCCCGTCGCGGCGGTGCACGGCGTGCGCCGACACGTCCTGCGCGGAGGACGCGGCGGCGACCATGGTGTCGCCCGCGGTGCCCAGTTCGCTGGTCATCTTCATGCCGTAGTAGGGATGGAACGGCGTGTTCGGCGCCGGTTCGCAGACATCGCCGGTGCAGGCGCCGCTGGAGAGCATTCCCATGTCGCCGTAGTCGGTCTCGCCGTCGACGGTGGTGATCCGGCCCGCGCCGTTGTGGGTGTTCCACCAGTCGACGTTGAACACGCCGTTCTCCAGGGCCGTCATGAAGGCGTCGGCGGCGAACAGGCCGTTGGGGCGGGCGGTCAGGCGGGCGCCGCCGGTGTTGGTGTTGATTTCGGTGAGGGCGATGCCGATGCGCGGTGAGCCGGCTCCGGCGTACCGGTCGATCTGGTTGCGCACCTCCCGCAGTTCTCCGGGCAGCCTGGCCAGGCGGTTCATGGCGTCCTGGGCGGTGGTGTCGGACCCGCCCGCGTACCAGTGGACGCTCACGAAGTCGATCACATCGGTGACCTGGGAGAGCACGGTGTGGTTCCAGTCGCCGGCATCGCCGGCGCCGACGACGCCGTCCGGCCAGTGACCCGGGGTGGTGAGGACCGCGCCGACCTTGATGGTCGGGTCGACGGCCTTCATGGCCGATGCGTAGGCGCGGACCTGGCGGGCGTACTCCCTCGGGCTCTTGTCCTCGTGCTCGTCGTGCTCCCAGCCGCTGCCGTAATGGCCGTTGCCGTAGATCTCGTTGCCTATCTCCCAGTACTTCGCGCCGTAGTTCCTGGTGACGTTGGCGTAGCGGACCCAGCCGGCCGCCTCCGCGGGCGTGCCCGACCCGTAGTTGGCGATCAGGATCGGCTGCGCTCCGGTGGCGCGGACGGTGCCCATGAAGGCGTCGAAGCCGGTGCCCGGGGCGACGTAGCCGCCGGGTGCCGTGTGCTTCTCCCAGTGGTAGATGTCCGCGTACGAACCGCCGGGATAGCGCATCGCCCCGACATCGGCCGCCTTCATCAGCGTGGCGACCTCCGGATCGTTCATGTGCGAGTCCCAGATGGCGGCATTGACGCCGCGGGCGACGTCGGAGAGCCGGCCCAGCCCCGCCTGCGTGTTGATCCGGACGGCGGCGTCCGCACCGGGGGTCGCCTGCGACGCGGCGGAGGCGGGACCGGTGGCGCCCAGCGGGGACAGCAGGGCGAGCGCAGCGGCCAGGACGGCCGCGGTGTGCGCCAGGGGGCGAAGGCCGGTACCGGCCGGCCGACCTGGTCTGTGCAGGGGTGGCATGCGGGGTCCTCCCTGGGGCTTCCGGCGCCACGGCGGCAGCGGGTGCCGGACCGTGCCGCCGTGCGGGCGGAATGCCGACGCGGCAGCGGGACGTTCCACGCCGGTGGCACGGAAGCGGTGCGGTGCGTGCGTTCGGGGCAGTGCGGGATGCGGTGCGCTCGGGCGGCCGTGTGGGACGAGGTGCGGGATGTCGTGCGCTCATGACGGTGCGTGAATGCAGCGTGCGTGCTGGGTCCTGGTCCTTGGATGCGATACGGCTCGTGCGCGTGCGGGTCCGGGACCGGACCGTCGTTGGGAGCGCTCCCATGATGGGGATGGTGTGACGTCCTGTCAACTCACGCGACAGAGGCCGAACGATCGAGCGTCACAGCGCCGCCGACGCATGCTCGCTCGGGAGCCGTGCCGGGCTGCAAGGACGCCCGGCTCCCTTCCTCTTCACGGCCTCCCGCGACGCCCCTCAGTCGCCACCGCCACCACCGCCACCGCCGTCACCGCCGTCACCGCCGCCACCGTCGCCCCCTCCGCCGCCTCCCCCACCGGAGTCCCCTCCGTCGCCGCCATCCGGGCCCCAGCCGTCGGCGCCGCCAGGCTCGTTGTCGTCGCGCCCCTTTCCGAGGTTGGTGAACCACGGGCGGTCCCACCATTCGTCGGCGGCGATCGGCTCCCGCGCGACCGACCCGCGCCGCTCGGCCCGGAACCGCGCTGCTCCGGTCGTGTCCCCGATCCCGAAGGCGACCGCGAACGCCTGCGCCATGACGGCGTCCAGCGGATCGGCGCTCTCGTAGCGCACCGGGGTCAGCGGCAGCAGGACACCGCCGGCCTCGGGCCGCGGGCGCCCCCGGGGCCGCGTCAGCAGCGCGACACGCCGTTCGTCGCGCAGCAGCCACGAACTCGTCGCGCTCTCGCGCCGCAATTCCCAGGGCCGATCCGGCAGCCGGACCTCCACACGCCGCTTGGACTTGCGACGCTTCATCATGAGGCGCAGCTCGGCCACTTCGTCGCCGACCCTCAGACGCAACCCGTGGGCCGGATCGTCGTCACCGCGGTGGAAACCGTACGGCGCCCGTATCCGTACGACGGGAGCGTCCGGGCCCCACACGTCCACCCGCACCAGATTCCGGTCGACGGCGACGGCGATCGGCCCTGCGGGCCCCGGCGCGAACCGGCGTGCGATCCACAGGGGTACGCCCTCGGCCCGGGCCCGGGCCGCCAGGGCGGCCACCTGCTCGGGCCCGCCGCAGTGCCGTACCGCCAACTGCCCCAGGGCGCGGGCGAACTCCGCGGCCCGTCGCACTTTCACCGGCCTGGTCGTGCCGGTGAGGCGGGTCACCGGGACGAGCCCGGGGCCAACCGCCAGACGCTCCAGCGGACGTTCCGTCCCACCGCCTCCTAGCCAGTGGCCACGCTGGAACGCCTCGGCCATGGCGGCGAGGTTCAGCTCGTGCAGCGGCGTGTTCCTACCGCCCCTGCGCAACCCCTCCTCAGTCAGCTCGACGGTTCTCGCCAGCGGGTTCCACGACCGCTCGCCATAGAGCACCTGGCTCACCACAACCCCCACACGTACGCGTTCGACAAGGCCGACTCTCTCAGAGAGGGGGATGAGTGCTTCGGCGGTTCCCGTCGGAAGTGACGGTTGGGGCCTGGTGTGACGGAGGGGAGAGCCGATACCGTCGCGGGCAGCGCATCGCGGGGCAGGACTCGGTGCCCCAAACCGGCCCGTTCCACTCGGCCGGTTTGACTCGGCGGGTCTTCGCACCATGTTCCTGCCCCCGCGGCCGGCCGGTCCCGCCCTGCGAGACCGGCGGAGTCGCGGCCCGATCGCGCTGTGATCTGTGTCTGTGATCCGTGATCTGTGATCTGTGATCTGTGATCCGTGATCTGTGATCTGTGATCTGTGATCTGTGATCCAAGGAAGCGCAACCGCCGTGCAAGCGCCCTCGCTCCTGGAGCCGACATGTTACGACGCCACTGGACCTGCCCCCTCGTGCTCGTCTTCCTGCTCACCCTGCTCGCCCCACTGCCTGCCGCCACCGCGCGGCCCTTCGCGGAGGCGGCGGACACGACGTCGACGGTGCCTCTGCCCTCGCTCAGCGCCACCACCACCCAGGTCGCCCACGGGCTGCGACGGCCCACCGCACTCGTCGCCCCCCACGACGGCACCGGCCGCCTGTTCATCACCGAGAAGCCCGGCACCGTCCGCGTCTACCACCCGGACACCGGTCTCGCCCGGACCCCATTGATCGACATCAGCTCGGCCATCGACGAATCGGGCAATGAACGCGGCCTGCTCGGCATCGCCGTGCCGCCCGACTTCACCGAGAGCCAGGACGTCTACCTGGCGTACACCGCGCTGCCCGACGGCGCGGTCACCCTCGCCCGGTACCGGCTCGACGAGTCCCGGCTAGAGCCGCTGGTGTCGCAGCCGCACGCCGAGTACAGCAACCACAACGGCGGCCAGCTCGCCTTCGGCCCCGACGGCAAGCTGTACTGGAGCATCGGCGACGGCGGCGGGTCCGCGGACCCGCTGCGTGCCGGGCAGCGACTGGACACCCTGCTGGGCAAGATCCTCCGCATCGACGTCAGCCGCACCTGCGGCACACTCGCGTACTGCGTCCCCGCGGACAACCCCTTCGTCGGCACCGCGGGCGCCCGCCCGGAGATCTGGCTGTACGGGCTGCGCAACCCGTGGCGGTTCTCCTTCGACAGCGCCGACGGCTCGATGTGGATCGGTGACGTCGGCCAGGGCCGCTGGGAGGAGGTCGACCATCTCGCGCCCGGTCAGGGCGGTGTGAACCTGGGCTGGTCCTGCTACGAAGGGCTGGAGAAGTTCGAGGGCGGCACCTGCCCGCCCGGCGAGGAGTACACGAAGCCGGTCTTCACCTACTCCCCCTACACCGGCGGCTGTTCGGTCATCGGCGGTCACGTCTACCGGGGCCCGAAGTACGCCGACCTGGTGGGCGGCACCTACATCGCCACCGACTACTGCTCGTCCACGGTGTGGGCGATCCGCCCCGACGGCAGGGGTGGCTACGAACAGGCCGAGATCGGGGAGATGCCCACCCAGGTGACGTCGATCGGCACCACGGCGGAAGGAGAGTTCTACGTGGTGAACGATCTGCCCGGCGGGCTGCACCGGGTGTCGTTCGCACACGAGGAGCCCACCTGCCGCGTCGACCGGACCGTGCGGTCCTGGGGCACCGGTACGACGGTCGACCTCACCGTCACCAACACCGGCGGCACCGCGGTGAACGGCTGGACGCTCGAATTCCCGCTGGCCCTGGGGCAGTCCGTCGTCTCCGACTGGAACACGGAGCTCACCCAGGGAAGCAACACCATCACGGCAACCAACGCCCCGTACAACGCGACCATCGCGCCCGGCGCGAGTGTCGCTCTCGGGTACCTGGCCAACCACACCGGTGACGTCTCGGCACCGCCGCGGTTCATGCTGAACGGCGACGCCTGCGCCGTCGGCCGCTGACCCACCGCCCCATCGAAGCGGAGAGCACGCCACCGCCTTGCGGGAGCGCTCCCACGGGCGTGCCGGAAGGGGCGGGACCGCACACACGGTCCCGCCCTGCCCTGGCCGCGCGCGTGCCCGCGCCCCGCAGGCCGGTGGGCACCGTTCCAGTGGTTACAACGCCGGTACCGCCCGTGCGGTGGGTGAGGGATCCCGCCCGGCAGGGCCGCAGGCGTCCAGGGCCGCCTGGACGGACGTCGCCCACACCGGCATGCGGGCCGCCTCGTCGCCGATGAAGCCCTTGGCGTGCAGTTGCGTCAGCCAGGCACGCAACCCGGCGTAGTGCCCGTACGGGTCGAGCACGACGAGCGGTCGGCCGCGGTCGCCGGCCAGCGACAAGGCGCTCCAGGTGTCGATGAGCTCCTCGCAGGTTCCCAGCCCGCCAGTGAGGGCCAGGAAGGCGTCCGCCCTGTGGAACATCATGTGCTTGCGGGTGGACAGCCCGTCGACGACGAGAAGCTGGTCGGCGGCGTGGTCGGCCTTGTGGATCAGGGGCCGGGGCACGATGCCGGTGGTGTGGCCGCCGCCGCGCCGGACGGCGGCGGCCACCGCGCCCATCATCGAGCACGTCTGACCGCCCCACACCAGGTGCCATCCCCGGGCTGCGATGGCCGCGCCGACCTGTTCGGCGAGGGCGATGTCGACGGCTTGGGCGGCGGGCGAGGCGGCGCAGTACACGCAGACCGTGAAGGCCGCGGGGCGCGGTGGCACGGAAGTCGTGGCGGCGGTGTCGAGCGTCATCACGAGCTCCTGATGTGGGCCGAAAGCGCCCCTGCCGAGGGGCTGGTGCGGTAGGCGTACCACGCTACGGAACGACAGTGGGTATTCCAGTCCGCCGGCTTCGGTTTACAGCAGGTTCCGTAGCCTTTCGGGAGGGTCCCCGAAGTTCTCCGATATCCGGAAGGCAGACCTATTGGCGATTGACCATATTTTCCTCGCCTGCTGCTCTTTTGCGTGAACCGCTGGCGAACGGCGCTTGTGATCGATTGGTTGCTGCTGGCCTGGGGAGGAAGCGGAGCGACGCTCACGTCGTCCGTCGGCCCTTTTCGTTGTCCGCGTTCTCTCCCGCCAAGGTGCCCCTATGCCCCATCCCGTGCCGGCCCCCGCCCTGGCACCACTGCCCGAAGCGACGACCGGTTTCGTCGGCCGACGGCGAGAAACCGGTGAACTCCGCAAAGTCCTGGAGACCTCGCGTCTGGTCACCGTCATCGGTGCCGGTGGTATAGGGAAGAGCCGCCTCGCCTGGCACACCGCAGGCAGACTCGCGCGGGCTTTCCCCGGAGGTGTTCACTATGCCGATTGCGCCGACGGCGAGGAGATGCTCGCCCGTGCCCTGAAAGCGGCGCCGGATGCCCGGGCATTGCTCGTCGCGGACAATTGCGAGGCGGCACGTGTGCCGGTGGGGCGTCTCGTCGGGCAGGCACTGCGTTCGTCCGCCCCCTGGCACGTCATGGCGACGAGCCGGCAGGTCCTGGGTGTGCCCGGCGAGCACGTGTACCGGTTGCCACCGCTGGACCTGCCGACGGCCGAGGAGCGGTCCACGGTGCGGATCGGCGCGTGCGACGCGATCGCGCTGCTCCTCGCGCGCGTCCGCGCCGTGGTGAGCGGGTTCGCTCTGACCGAGGAGAACGCTCCCTGCCTGGTCGAACTGTGCCGTCGGCTGGATGGGCTGCCGCTGGCCCTGGAGGCCGCCGCCGCGCAGATGCGGGTGCTGGCGCCCCGTCAGGTGCTGGACCGGGTGGTGTCGTCCTACGACGTGTTCGCGCGCGGAATCGGTCCCGCCGCCCCCGGACTGCTCGACTGCGTGCGGCGCTCCGCCGAGCTGTGTTCACCCGAGGAGCGGGAGCTGTGGGCCGGCCTGTCCGTGTTCTCGGGCCCCGTCACGCTGGACGCCGCGACGACGATGCGGCCCGCCGGCACCGATCCGGAAACCGTCCTCCACCTGATCGCGGGCCTGGTGGACAAGTCGGTCCTGGTCCCCGAGGACACCCGGGACGCGGTCCGTTACCGGTTGTACGCGCCACTGCGCCACCACGGTCACCGCATGTTGCAGGAGAGTGGCCGCACTCTCCACGCCCGGCGCCGGCATCGGGACCACCAGCGGCGGATCGCCGAGGCGGAGGCCGCCCGGATGATGAGGAACACGCCGGATGCGGCCCTGCCACCGTCGCGCGCGGACGATGCCGACCTGCGTGCCGCCCTGGAGGCATGCCTCACCGATCGCGAGGGGGGCGACGCGGGGCTGCGCCTGGCCGTGGCGCGGTGGCCGTACTGGCTGGCCGAGGGCGCGACCGCCGAGGCGTGCGACTGGCTCGAACGCTTCGTACACGCCGCCGGTGACCTCCAGGCCACCGAAACCGCGGCGTACGCCCGTGCCCTGTGGGTGCTGGCGTGGTTGCGGGGCGCACAGGGCGAGACCCGCGAAGCCCGCGCCGCGCTGCGGCACGGACGCGCGGTGGCACGCGAGATCGCCGACGACTCCGCGCTGGCGCACGCGGCCTTCGTCCACGGCGCCCTGGACCTGGGCGAGGGCGACGCGGCCAAGGCGGTCACCGTGCTGGGAGAGGCCATGGAGCGCCTCACCGGGCCCGAGGACGCGTTCGGCGGCATGATGGCCGCCCTCCATCTCTCCTTGGCTCTCGGACAGACCGGCGAGGACGGCCGTCGAGCGCGCGTGCTCGCCGAGGAGTGCCGTACTCGGTGCCGGATGCCCCGGTGGAAGGGTTACCCGCAGTGGGTGCTCGCCGCCGAGACCTTGAGGCAGGGGGACGTCGACGGCGCCCACGCATCGGCCCTGGAGGCGCTGCGGTCGTTCCTGGCCGTCGCGGACCGGCCGGCCACCGCGGCCGCACTGGAGCTACTGGCCCGGACAACGGCAGCCCGGGGCGACGACCGGCAGGCCGCCCGCCTGCTCGGTGCCGCCGCCGGGCACTGCCCGGGTAACCCGGCCCCGGCTCGGCTGCTGAGTACCGCGGCGACCAGGAAACAGCACGCCGGTCTGTGCGCGGGCGTACGACAGAGGCTGGGGTCGCGCGCGTTCGAGGCGGCCACCGCCGAGGGCGGGGGCGCGGACCTGGGCGAGCTGCTGGGCGGCGCCTTCGCCCCGGTGCCGCTGCGCCCCGGCCGCGGGTCGGCGGACGAGGCCGGTGGTCCGCTCACCCCGCGCCAGTGGGCGGTGGCGCGGCTGGTGGCCGAAGGGCTGAGCAACCGGGAGATCGCCGGTCGGCTCGTCGTCGCGCAGCGCACTGTGGAGACCCACGTCGAGCACATCCTGGCCCGGTTGTCGTTCACCTCGCGCGTGCAGATCGCCGCCTGGGTCACCGAACGCGCCGGATGGCCCGCGGCGCCCGATGCCGCTCCACCCGTACAGCCCGCACAGCCCGCACAGCCGACGACGGTGCCCCTCCCCCCGGTCAGGCTCGTCCGGCAGACGAGACGAGCACTTCGGTGAGTTCCACGGCCTGTGCCGACAGAGCGAAAGGCGGATCCGACATGCAGGTCCAGACGCGTGGTGGCGACGGTGCCGGCGAATCGGCCTGGTCCCGGTACGTGGTGGCGTTTCCCGGACAGGGCGGGCAGGGCCCGCGGATGGGTCTGGCCTGGCGCCACCATGACGTCTGGGAACTGGTGGAGCGGGCCGAGGAGGCCCTCGGCCGCCCCGTCGCGCCCATGCTGCTGGACCGGGCCGCCGCACCGCGTACCACTGCCGAGGCACAACTGGCGGTGTTCCTGGCCTCGATGCTGGCCTGGGAAGCCGTCCGGAAGGCAGTCGGTCCGCCCGCCCTGTTCGCCGGGCACTCCCTGGGGCAGATCTCCGCGCTGACCGCCGCGGGCGTCCTGGCGTTCGACGACGCGGTACGGCTCACAGCGCGCCGCGGCGAGGTGACCGAGGCGGTGTGCCGCGGGCAGGACGGCGGCATGGTGGCGGTGCTGCCGATCTCGACCGAGGCGGCGGCGAAGGCGTGCGGCGTGCCCCCGGACGACTGCTGGGTGGCCAACGACAACGCGCCCGGACAGGTGGTGCTGGCCGGTACCGAGGCGGGGTTGGCGCGGGCCACGGAGGCGGCCCGGGCGCTGGGGGCGGAGAAGTTCTACCGGCTGGCGGTGCCGGGCGCGTTCCACACACCGCTGATGGCCGAGGCCGCCGACGCCTTCGGCGACCATCTCGACACCGTGGCGTTCGGAGCACCGGTGGCCCCGGTCCTGTCCAATGCCACTGCCCGGCCCGCGCCCCCCGATGCCTCCTGGCGGCGGTTGCTCTGCGAGCACCTGACCTCGCCGGTGCGGTGGTGCGAGTCACAGGAGTACATGGTGGCGGCCGGCGCACACGCCCTGGTCGAGGTGGGGTGCGGCAGCACGCTGAGCAAACTCGCGCAGCGCACCGTTCCACAGCTGGCGACCTATCAGCTCGACACCCCGGCCGCCGCTGATCAGCTGCTCGGCCGGCTCTCCTGATCCTCCGCCGTCGCCCCGGGCGCGTTGCGTCGTTCGGCGGCGACGAGCGCGGCGATGGTGCGTCTGAGCCGGGCCTTGTCGACCTTGCCCACCCCGGTGGTGGGCAGCGCCTCGACGACCTCGAGACGGTCGGGCAGCTTGAAGGGGGCGGCCCCCTGGGCGCGCAGGAAGTCCCGCAGTTCGCGCAGGTTCGGCGCGTCGTCCCCGGACGGCACCACCACGGCGCACACCGCTTCGCCGTGCAGCGGATGCGGCATCGCGACGACCGCCGCGGCGCCTACGCGCGGGTGTCCCCTCAGCAGTCTCTCCAGGTCCCCCGCCGGGATCTTCTCGCCGGAGCGGTTGATCACGTCCTTGACCCGGTCGACGACGATCACGTTTCCCTCGTCGTCGAGCCGCACGAGGTCTCCGGTGCGGTAGAAGCCGCCGGGGCCGAAGGCGCCGGGCGGCCTGGCGTCCGACGCGTAGGCCGTGATCGTGCTCGGGCCCCGTGTCCACAGCTCACCGACCGCGCCCGGCGGGACCGTGCGCCCCGCCTCGTCGACGACCCGTAGCTCGTCCCCGGGCGCGGCGGGCCGGCCCTGGGTGGTGGCCACGATGTCGTCCGGGTCGTCGAGCCGGGTGAAGCACAGCAGGCCCTCGCTCATGCCGTACACCTGCTGGACGGCGCAGTCCAGTTCGGTGGCCAGGCGCCGGGCGGTGGCCGGGTCCAGCTGGGCGCCGCCGATCTGGAGGACGCGCAGGCTCGTCACGTCGCGGGGGTGCTCCCGCTGTTCCGTGAGCCACTGGGCGGCAAGGCCGGGAACCAGCGCGCAGTGGGTGACCCGCTCGCGTGCGACGAGGTCCAGGCAGTGGGCGGCGTCGGCGGCCCGGGCCAGCACCACCCGCCCGCCGTGAGCGAGGGTGCCGAGGACGCCGGGGTGCCCGAAGGCGAAACTGTGCGTGACGGGGATCGCCGCGAGATAGACGGAGTCGCGGTCCAGGCCGGACACCTCGGAAGCGGCGCGGATCACCGAGGTGAACGCCTCGTGCGTGCGCGGGATGCCTTTGGGCGGGCCGGTCGTGCCGCTGGACAGCAGGTGCAGTGCGATGTCCTGCGGCTGAGCGGTGTGTACGCGCGCCGGGTCTCCGTCCGCCGGGACGCACAGTGCGCGCAGGTCGTCCCCCTCCAGCAGCGTCCTGAGACAGTCGTGTTCCTTGATGAGGCGCCGTGCCATCTCCGGGTGGTCGAACGCCCGGGAACGCCGGGGCACTGCCAGCGCGGCCGGGCGCAGCGTGGCGATCACGGGACGCAACTCGTGTTCGCGCAGCGTCGGCATGGCCAGGACCGGCGGGCAACCGGCTCGCATCAGTGCGAGGGAGAGCACCAGCAGCTCGATGGTGTTGGGGAGTTGTACGAGCACGGGCTCGGGGGCGCGGAGGCCCAGCCCGCGCAGGCGTGCGGCGGCGCTGTCCACCGCCGCCGTGAGCCCGCGGTACGTGAGGCGCCGCTCCTCGCAGACGACCGCGCATCGGCCGGCCAGGGCGTCGGCGTGCCTCAGCACGAGGTCGTCCACCCGTTCCGGCCGCCACCATCCCGCCGCGCGGTAGTGGTCGGCGCTCATCGGTCCCCCACCAGTGCTGCGGCCTGCTCGATCGCCGTCGTCTGCCAGGGTGTCAGCTCCTGGTAGGGGCGGGCGTCGTAGAAGTCCGCGTACGGGTCGACGATGTCCGTCGTGTGCCCGGACATCGCTTCCAGCACGGCCAGCCCGCAATACGGTACGTACACGGGTGAATAGCCCCCCTCATGGCACATCACCAGGCGCCCCCCGCACAGCTCCTCCGCCAGCTCCAGCAACTGCGTGGCCAGGTCGCGGTATCCCCGCGCACTCACCCCCATGCGGCCCAGCGGATCCGCCGCCGAGGCGTCGAACCCGCTTGCCACGATGATGAGATCGGGTACGAACGCCCGTACCGCGGGCACCACGACACGGCTGAACGCCGCCGCGTACGCGCCGTTGCCGCTGCCGGCCGGGAGCGGCACGTTCAGCACGGTGTCCGCGGCCGTGCCGCCGCCGCGCTCGTGCCGGTGACCGGAGTCGAACGGGAACAGCCCGTCCTGGTGGACCGAGACCGTCAGCACGCCCGGATCACTCGCGAAGATGTCCTGCGTGCCGTTGCCGTGGTGCACGTCGTAGTCCACGACCGCGACGCGCTCCAGGCCGTGCCGCGCCCGGGCGCGGGCGACGGCGACGGCGATGTTGGCGAACACGCACCAGCCCATGCCGGTGTCGGGCAGTGCGTGGTGGCCGGCCGGGCGTACCAGCGCATAGGCGTTGTGCGCCTGTCCGGTGAGCACCGCTTCGGTGGCGGCGATCGCGCCTCCGGCGGCCAGGGCGGCGATGTCGTACGCGCCCGGCCCGAAGGGCGTCCAGCCGTCTCCGGCGTCACCGCCGCCCGCCGCGCTGGCCCGCGCGATGCGGTCGACGTAGGCCGCGGTGTGCACGCGCAGCAGGTCCTCTCGTGTCGCCTCGCCGGGGGTGATCCGCACCAGGTGCCGCGCGAGGCCGCTGGCCTCCACCAGGGAGGCGAGGCGGGTCCTGGGCTCAGGGGAGTCGTAGTGCGAATGGGGTGGCAGCGAGCCGCCCGCTCCGGGGGGATGGAAGTTCCCCGTGTCGTACCAGCCGTAGCGCTCGTGCCACACGTACGCCGTGGTCACTTTTCCTCCCACCTCACGCCGCGGTGAGGACGAGCACCGCGTTCTGTCCGCCGAAACCGAAGGAGTTGTTCAGCGCGGCGCCGCTGGTGACGGCCCGGGCGGTGCCCCGCACCAGATCGCAGTCGATCTCCGGGTCCGCGCGATCGAGGTTCGCCGTGGGCGGTACCAGACCGCTCTCCAGCGCGAGGACGGTGAACACCGCCTCGATGGCGCCCGCGGCGCCCATGCAGTGGCCGGTGACGCCTTTGGTCGAGGTGACCAGGGCGGCCGGGCCGATCGCCCCGCGGATCGCGCGGGCCTCGGCGACGTCACCCAGCCGGGTCGCGGTGCCGTGGGCGTTCACGTGGCCGATGTCCGAGCCGGACAGGCCCGCATCGGCCAGGGCCGCCCGCACCGCGGTCCGTGCCCCCGCTCCCTCGGGGTCGGGCGCGGTGTCGTGCAGCGCGTCGGCCGATGCCCCGTAACCGCTGACGCAGCCGCGCACCCGGGCGCCACGTGCCCGGGCGTCCGCCTCCCGTTCGAGCACCAGCACGCCCGCTCCCTCACCGGCCACGAACCCGTCCCGGCCGGCATCGAACGGGCGCGAGGCGGTGGCCGGATCGTGGCAGCGGCGGGACAGCGCGCCGGCGGCCGCGAGCCCGGCGATCATGGAAGGACTGACGGCGGCCTCCGTGCCGCCGGCCAGCACGATGTCGCAGGTGCCGTTGCGCAGCAGGTCCCGGGCCACTCCGACCGCCGTCGAACCCGACGCGCAGGCGGTGCTCACAGCGAGATTCGGGCCCCGCGCGCCGCAGTCGATCGCGATGTACCCGGCGGCCATGTTGACGCCGTACGAGGGGAGGAGCAGCGGGGACACGCTCGACGCGCCCTTTTCACGCAGGTTCCGGTGCTGCTCCTCGAATGCCGCTGTGCCGCCGAGGGAGTTGCCCATGACCACGCCGACGCGGGCGCCGTCCCAGCTGTCCGGGTCCAGGCCGCTGTCACCCAGCGCCTCCCGGGCCGCGACCATCCCGAGGAGGACGTGCCGCCCCAGACGCCAGGCCGTACGCCGCCCCAGGACCGCGACGGGGTCGAAATCCGCCGGCACCCGGCAGCTGAAGTCCACCGGCAGCCCCACCAGCTCCGGATCGGCGGACGCGGTCGGGACACCGCTCAGGACCCGCTTCCAGTTCTCGTCCACCCCCACCCCGGCAGGAGTGACCAGCCCCAGACCGGTCACCGCCGCACGGAAGGGGCGAGGGGGCGTCATGCGGCGGTGAGGACGACGACGGCGTTCTGACCGGCCAGCCCGAACGCGACGTTGACGGCGACCTCGACGGGCATGGCGCGCGGCGAGCCCTGGACGATGTCCGCGTCGATCCGCGGGTCGAGCCGCTCCAGATTGGCGACCGCCGGGACCAGACCGTGCTCGATGGCGAGGACGGTGTACACGGCCTCGATCGCGCCGGCGGCGGCGATGCAGTGACCGGTGACGCCCTTGGTCGAGGTCACCGCCGGACGCGGACCGAGTACGCGGCGCAGCACGCGCGTCTCGCCGATGTCGTTCAGCTCGGTGGCGGTGCCGTGGGTGTTGACGTGGTCGACGTCGGCACCGGACAGCCCGGCGTCCGACAGCGCCGTACGCAGGGCCCGCTCGAAGCCACCGCCGTCGGGGTCGGGGGCCGCCTGGTGGACGGCGTCGGCGGAACCGCCGTAGCCGCTGATGTGGGCACGTACGCGGGCGCCGCGTGCGCGGGCGTCCGCCTCGCGTTCGAGCACCAGCACTCCCGCGCCTTCGGCGGCCACGAACCCGTCCCGGTCGACGTCGAACGGCCGGAACGCCGCGGGCGGGTCGTCGGAGCGGCGGGAGAGGACGCCCATGCTGGTCAGGCCGGCGACGATGGTCCGGCTCAGCGCCGCTTCCGTGCCGCCGGCCAGCACGATGTCGCAGGTGCCGTTGCGCAGGAGGTCCCGGGCCACCCCCAGAGCGGTCCCACCGGACGCGCACGCCGTGGTGACCACCAGGTTGGGCCCGCCCGCGCCGCAGTCGATCGCGATGTGTCCGGCGACCATGTTCGCGCCCCACATCGAGATGAACACGGGCGACACCGCCGCGGCGCCCTTGTCACGCAAGGTCAGGCACTGCTGCTCGAAGGTCGTCGTGCCGCCGAGGGAGTTGCCCATGACCACGCCGACGCGGGCGCCGTCCCAGCTGCCCGGGTCCAGGCCGCTGTCACCCAGCGCCTCACGGGCCGCGACCATCCCGAGCTGGACGTGCCGCCCCAGACGCCAGGCCGTACGCCGCCCCAAGACCGCGACGGGATCGAAATCCGCCGGCACCCGGCAGCTGAAGTCCACCGGCAGCCCCACCAGCTCCGGATCGGCGGACGCGGCCGGGACACCGCTCAGGACCCGCTTCCAGTTCTCGTCCACCCCCACCCCGGCAGGAGTGACCAGCCCCAGACCGGTCACCGCCGCACGGAAGGGCTCCGCGGGAGGCCGCGTCACGCGGGGAGCCCCCTGCTGCGCAACAGCTGTACCAGCTGCCCGAGGGTGTCCTGCGGGCGCATCTCGTCATCGGTGCACGGCACCCCCAGGTCGTCGCGCACCACCAGCGTCAGCTCGGCGATGGCCAGGGAGTCCAGGTCGAGGTCCCGCAGGGTCGCATCGGCGGTGATCTCTTCCTCGGGCACGCCGAACCTGGACGAGAGGATGTGGGACAGCGCGGTCGGTACTGCGGTCATGTCAGCTCCTGATGGATGGGGAGGAGAGGGGGGCGGGAGAGCCCGCGGCGGGAAAGTCGACGAGGGCCTCCCCGCCGGCCAGGACCTCGACCTCGCCGAAGAGTCCGGTGAGCACGCGCAGGGTCGAGCGTTTGATCACGCGCTCCGCGATCGGGTCCATGATCCCGACCAGGCTCTCGACCCCGAAGTCGTAGGTGACGTCGAGCATCACCTCGACACCACCGGTGCCCGGGATGAGCTGCCAGACTCCGCGGAAGTCCTCGAAGTCGCCGTCCAGCTGGGCGAATTCTGCTCGCAGCCGGTCGCGGTCGAGGCGTTCCCGCTCGGTCCAGCTCATGAGGCCGCGGCGGAAGTTCATCACCCAGTCGCTGGTGCGCGGTTCGCCCGGCGTGGCCGCCTCCTGGGTCACCACCGAACGCACGTCCGGCGAGAGCGACGGGTAGCGGGTGAAGTCCACGACGGCGTCGAAGGCCGCGGGACCGTCACCGGTGGGCAGCTTCAGGTGAAAGTGAATGGATCGCATCGTCGGCGCTCCTCAGACCAGTGCGGCGCGGGCCGCACGCTCGAACGCCTCGTACAGGAACGCGATGTCCTGTTCGTCGAGTACCGCGGGCGGGGTCAGCCGCAGGACTCCCGACGCGTTCATCGAGTGGTTGGCCAGCACCCCGGCCCCCATGAGCTCGACCAACAGGTCACCGACCAGGCCGGGGCGGTGCAGCTCGATGCCGATGAGCAGGCCGACGCCGCGTACCTGCACCACCTGTTCGCCCAGCGCCCGCCGTGCGATCCGGTCCAGGTCGTCACGGAGCCGGGCACCGAGCACCCGGGCCCGCTCGACGATGTCGTCCTGCTCGGTCGCACGGATGGCGCCCTGTACGGCGGCCATCGCCAGAGGGTTTCCGGAGAAGGTAGAGGTGTGCAGGAAGGGGTCGCGGTCGAACGCCTGGAACGCCTCACGGGTCGCCACGACGGCCGAGACCGGCACGACTCCCCCGCTCAAGCCCTTGCCGACGAGCAGCGCGTCGGGGGTGACGCCCGCGAGGTCCGCGCCCCACCAGGCGCCCAGGCGGCCCATGCCCGTCTGGATCTCGTCCAGGACGAGGAACGCGCGGTGTTCCCGGCACAGCTGCGCCACGTTCCGCAGGTAGCCGGGCGGCGGGATGACCACTCCCGCCTCGCCCTGGACGGGTTCCACCACGACGCACGCCTCGTCCCGGTGCGCGGCCAACTCCGCGGCCAGCGCGTCGATGTCGCCGTAAGGGACCTGCGACACCTGCGGCAGCAGCGGCTGGAACGGCTCGCGGTACACGTCGTTCCCGGTGACGCTGAGCGCGCCCATCGTCTTTCCGTGGTAGCCGCCGCGCATCGACACCAGCCATCGCTTGCCGCACGTGCGGGCCATCTTGATAGCGGCTTCGACCGCCTCGGCCCCGGAGCCCGCGAAATGCACCTTCTCCAGACCGGCGGGGGCCACCGACACCAGTGCTTCCGCCGCTTCGACCACCTCGGGTTCCAGCAGCAGCCGGGTGGCCATCGGATGGGAGGCGAGCTGCCGCGCCACCGCGTCGATGACGACGGGGTGGCGGGCGCCGAGCAGGAACACCCCGTAGCCCCCGCAGTTGAGGATGCGGTGCCCTGTGTCCGTGGTGATCCAGGCCCCGTCGGTGGCGACCTCGACATCCGCGCCGAACATCTGCCCCAGCGAGGCACGCCCCTTGCTCAGACAAGCGCGGTGGCGGTCGGCGATCGATGGACCGGCCAGACTGACCGAGGTCATCGGTGCCCCTTTCGTACGGCTCCGTGCGGCACCGCCCACCATCGCAGCGTGCCCGCGCCCGGACATCGGGAGTTCCACCGATGCACCACCCACGGGGGCGCGGACCGCCGTCGGCGCCCGCGCAGCTCCTCGAAGACGGCGTGTCAGCGCCCGCGCAGCTCCTCGAAGACGGCGGCGATGTGCTCCCGCGCCGTGCCCACCGCCATCCGCCGTCCCACCCGCTCGCCCAGCACCGCCGCGACCGGATCGGTCACGCCCGCCTCCTGTGCTGCCGCCGCCAGATGCCGCAGCGCCCCCGAGTGCACCGCGAGCGATGCCTCGTCGACGTCGTACCGCCCGGCCGCGATCAGCGGTACGGACCCGCGGACGGTGTGTTCCAGCGCCGGGAACAGCTCCACGACGCCGTCGGCGTACCCGTCCAGGGGAAGCCCGGCCGCGGACGCGATGGCGGCCCCTTCGAGGAAGCCGCAGGTCGCGGCGTACAGGAAGGTCAGCAGCGCCGCGTCGTGCGCGTTGGCGAGGGCGATGTCGTCTCCCAGGAACGCGGCCGTGCCGCCCAGCGCACGCGCCACGTGGCCGATGGCCGCGTAGTGCTCGCCGGGGCCGCTGTAGAGCACCCGCGCGTGATCGGTCCCCAGGTGGCCCGGGTACGCCATGATCGCCGCGTCCAGGTAGCGGCAGCCCGGCGGACGCAGCCACGCCTCCATCGCGCGGGCCTCGGCCGGGGTGCCGGTCGACATCTGTACGACGACCCGGTCCCGCGTGTCACCGGCGACAGGTGCCAGCACCTGGCGGGTGGCGGCGTAGTCGATGAGGCACACGAGGACGACGGGCGCACAGCGCACAGCGTCGGCGAGCCTCTCCACCGGACGCACTCCGTCCCCGCCGAGGGCGCGTGCCCGGTCCGCCGTCCGGTTCCACACCGCGACCTCGAGCCCCGCCGCGCCCAGAACGCGCGCGAGGGCACCGCCCATGGTGCCGCTGCCCAGCACTGAAACGTCCGGCATTCTTCGTTCCCTTCTCGAACCCGTGCCCGGACCGAGAACCCGGACCGCCGACCAGGGCGGCCGGACCGTCACGCCGCGTCAGGGCGACGGCGCGTTCGCTGGTCGGAACGGGTGATAGCCGGGCTTCGGTTGGTACGAGTGGCGCAATGATCGATTGACTGCGGGCGCCCCTGCGCTTCCCCTTCTCTAGGGACACCCCGCGGGTCGGGGCGCGCTCTGCCGCCTCTCTGTGCCCGCACAACGAAAGGAAGAGGATCATGGTTGCGACGGTCATCGACAACAAGGCCAAGAAGATCTTCAACAACTTCGACATCGACCACGATGGCGCCATCACCAAGGAAGACTTCGACCAGATGGCCCACCGTCTGGCCGCGACACTGAACATCCAGCCGAGCTCCCCCCAGTTCCGCAATATGCTGGAGTCCTACGCCCAGGTCTGGGCGCATCTCCAGGCGGAGGCGGACTCCAACGGTGACGGCGCTGTGACGGAGGAGGAGTACACCGCGGCGTTCGCCACTCCGGACTTCGTCAGGGTGCTCGACCACGCCAGCGAGGCCGAGTTCAACGCCGCCGACAGCGACCGTGACGGTGCGCTCTCCGTCGACGAGCTGCGGCGCATGCTGGCAGCGTTCGGAGTTCCGTCACCGGAGATCGACAACGCCCTCCGGGTCCTGGACGCGGACGGCGACGGCCGCGTCTCCCGCCAGGAGTACGTCCGCGCCTGGCACCAGTACTACACCGACCCCAACGCCGACGCGCCGATCAACAAGGCCCTCGGACGCATCTAGCCTCCGCCGCGACACCGGACCAGGAATCGCCCGCCGGCTCAGTCGGCGGGCGCTTTTGCTGCCCACGGTGGCCGGCTCGGCGGCCGTGGCGGATCGGTCATCCTCCCGATGCGGTGCCCGTGACAGGGGCGCAGGGTGATGCACGTGACCGAGACTACGACCACAGTGCTGGACGGCCGGGCGGCGTTCCTGGACGTCGCCGATCCCGGATTCATGTTCACCGCTCCCGAGGTCGCGGCCGCGCGCGAGGCGCACTGGTACGCCGGTACCCCCTACGGCGTCATGGTGCTGCGGCACGCGCAGGTGCAGCGCTTGCTGCGGGACCGGCGCCTGGCCCAGAGCGGCCGGCGTTTTCTGCGACTCAACGGTGTCACGCACGGCACGGTCCACGACTGGTTCGACACCCTGCTGCTTCACCTGCGCGGTGAGGACCACCGGCGCCAGCGGGCCTTGGTGATGCAGGCGTTCAGTCCCGAGGCGCTGCAACGGTGGCGGGTGACCATGCGGGCGACCGCCGAGCGGCTGGCCGGCCGCGTGGCCGGCGCCGGACCGGTCGAGTTCGGGGAGACCTTCGCCGACCCGATGGCCGTCTCGGTGATGTCGGCGATCCTCGGCGTGCCCCTGGACGACTACGAGCCCCGGTGGAGCACCGACATCGGGCTGGTCTACAGCGTCGGCCACCGGCAGGACGCGCTGGGCCGCGTCGAGCGGTCCCTGGCCGGACTGCGCGCCTACGCCGATCACCTCATCTCCCGTCAGGCCGCCGCGCGGTCGGGTGAGGACCTGATCTCCTTGCTGATGAGGGGGTACGACGGCGAGGGCATGGACCGCACGGAACTGCGCGACCTCATCGTGGGGCTCTTCTTCGCCGCCCACGACACCACCCGCAATCAGCTCGGGCAGATGCTGTTCACCTTCACCGAGCACCCCGACCAGTGGGAGCTGCTCGCCGAGCGGCCGGAGCTCACGGAGCAGGCCACCGACGAGGTGGTGCGCTGGTGCCCGGCAGCCCCGGCGATCTTCCGGTTCGCCCTGGAGGACGTCGAGTTCGACGGCCTGCGGATGCCGGCCGAGTCCTTCGTCATGCTGTGCGTGCACGCCGCCCAGCGCGACCCGCGCGCCTTCGACGATCCCGATGTCTTCGACATCACCCTGCGGCGCCCTCCCCTGCTGTCGTTCGGTGCCGGCCCGCACTACTGCCTGGGCGCGGCCACGGTGCGGACGGAGATCACCGAGATCCTGACCGTGCTGCCGAGCCGCCTGCGGGCACCCCGGCTGACCGCACCGGTCGTGTGGCGCAATCCGATCGGTGTGTGCGGGCCCGAGTCGCTGATGGTGAGCTTCGAGCCCAGGACGTCCGTTGGGTGACGCCCGGAGCGGTGCGGCGGTGCGGCGCGCCACCGCGGCCGACGAGGACGACGTGGTGGCCGTGCTCTGCGACGCCTTCTTCGACGACCCGGTATGCCGGTGGATGATCCCCGACGGCATCCGGCGCCGGGAGCTTCTTCCCTCCGTCTTCCGCGCCTTCACCCGGGAGGCGGCCGTCAACGGGCGCGTGTACCTGGCCGGAGACGGCCTCGGCGCGCTCCTCGCGGTCCACACTCCCGCCCGTGACGACGTGCACGTGCACGGAGCCGACGACGCCGATGACACCGACGCGGCGTCGGCACGGGGCCTGGCGGGCCTGGGCGAGGAGTTCGCCGACCGTCTGCTGACCTGCGCGCGGTTGCTGGCGGCCCATCACCCTGGCGGTCCGGCGCACCTGTACGTTCCCCTGGTCGCCGCGCGCAGCGGCCACCAGGGGCGGGGCATCGGCAGCGCGCTGGTCGCGTCCGCGCTCGCGGACACCGCCGGGACCCCCGTCTACCTGGAGGCCACCAGCGGCGAAAGCCTGCGGCTCTACCGGCGGCTCGGCTTCACCCGCCGGGGCCCCGAGCTGCGTCTGCCCGATGGCCCGGCTCTTTTCCCGGTCTGGTGGGACCCGGCCCCGTCCCCGTCCTCCGGCCGCACCGGCTGACCCGTGGAGGCCCTGTGCCGTACGAACCCAGCGATCCGCGCCACCACTGCCCGGTGCCGACGTACCCCTCGTACGTCGGTGGTCGCGATGTCGACGCCGACCGGCATGTGTACACGGTGACGACCACGTCGATCCTGCAGGACGTCTTCCGCAGCCTCACCCTCAAACGGCACCTGGAACAGGGCCGCGCCGACCCCGCGCAGGCGGCGGACTTCGTCGTGGGACGGTGTGCCGTGGCGGGCGAGAGCACCGTCCAGGCCGCCACCGAGGCCGCTGCCACGGCGTTTGCCGCGTGGTCGGCCGTACCGTTGGAGCGGCGCATGCGGCTGGGCGCGGGCATCCGGGAGCGGATCCGCCGCGGCCACGCCGCGTTCATCGATGTGCTGGTGTCCGAAGGCCAGCCCCGTGCTCTCGCCGAGTGGCAGGTCTGCGGCCTGCTGGACGTCTATGCCCCCGAGTCACTGGACTGGTGTGCGGCGCAGATGCACCAGGAGGCCCGGCTCCGGGGACGGAGCATGACCCTGAGGCGCAACCCGGACGGCGTGGTGTGCGTCAACCCACCGCAGAACACACCGGCGGCGAGCACGATGTTCGCCGTGTCCGCGCTGATGGCCGGGAACACCGTGGTCGTGCGGGCCCCGCGCAGCGCGCCCCTGGGCGTCATGCACGCGCTGCGCGAGTTCGTGGTGCCGGTGCTGGAGGAGCTGGGTGCGCCTGCCGGAACGCTGAACGCGTACTGTGCCCGGCCGGGCCCGACCCTGCGGTCCTGGCTGGAGAGCCCGCACGTCGCGGACATCTTCTACACCGGTGGAGTGGAACGCGGGCTGGAACTGGAACGCGAGTGCGTGGCCCACGGCAAGAAGCCCGTTCTGGAGCTGGCGGGCAACGACTGCGTCGTGGTGTGGCGGGACGCCGACGTCGAGTTGGCCGCCCAAGCGCTGTCCGAGTGCTTCTTCGGTTCGGGCCAGATCTGCATGGTCCCCAACCAGGTCATCGCCCACCCGGCGATCGCGGGCGAACTCCTCACCCACCTGCGCAAGCAGGCCGCGGGTATCCGGCCCGGGCCCCCAGACCGCCCCGACGTCCTCCTCACGCCGGTGCTGCGTGGTGAACGCTTCTTCGCCTACCTGCGCGACGCGGTGGCCAAGGGGGCGCGCGTCGAGTTCGGCGGGCGCCGCCTGGAAGTCGACGGCCTGCCGTCCGACACGGGGATGTTCCTCGAACCCACCGTCCTGCGGATCGACGGGTGTGCCGGCGCCCGGGACATCGAGGCGGTACGCGAGGAGACGTTCTTCCCCCTGCTCCCCGTCATCGTGCCCCGCCCGGCAGACGACACGTCCCTCCTGCACGAGGCGATCGCCTACGTCACGAGCAACCCGTACGGCTTGCGGAACTCCTTGTGGGCCACCGACCCCGCCGTCATCGAGCGCTTCGTCGCGCGTACCTTCAACGGCGGGCTGCTGAAGGTCAACGACTCCCACGTCTCGCTGCTGCCATGGCTGCCGTCCCATGGAGGCACCGGGTACACCGGAGGAGTGTTCGGTGAGGCCAACTACCCGATGCTGCGCTGCTCCCGACTCCAGGGCGTGTCGATCGCCACCGGTGTCCGCCCCCGGGACGTGGTCCTGGGCGCCTACTCCTCAAGGTTCCCGCGCGGCCGCGCCATTCGCTCCGCGGGCCCGCCGGACCACGGGGCCGAGATCTTGCGGCAGGTGTGACCCGCCTGCCGGGGGAAGCCTGTGAGGCGATGCGCGCGAGAGGGGCTCTGTGACGGACGTCGACGTCGTGGTCGTGGGCGCGGGGGTGCTGGGCGGGTCGATCGCGTACGCGCTGGCGTGCGCCGAGCCCGGGCTGCGGATCGTGCTGTCGGGGCGGCGCGGCCCCGGAGCCTCGCAGGCGGCCGGGGCGATGCTCGGGGTGCTGGGCGAGGTGACGGCGGCCGGCGTGCGGACCCGGCACGGCGAACTGCGCCTCGGGATGGCCGTGGAGGCCGCCGCGCGCTGGCCGGCCTGGCGCCGGGCCGTACGGGACCGGGCCGGGACGGCGGCGCCCCCGGACGGGTACGGCACGGGAACGTACATCCTGCTCAACGCGGCCTCCGGACCACTCGACGAGGCGGCGCTGGAAGCCATGCGCGCGGCCGGTGCCCGCCACGGATTGGCCGTCGAGGACAGCGCCGTCTCCGATGTACCGGCGTACCGGCCGCTGGACAACGACCGGGCGCTGCGGGCCGTGTTCCTGCCGCAGGAACGCTTCCTGGACGCACGCCGCTGGCTGCGGACCCTGGACACGGCGCTCCGGGCGCTGCCGAACGTGCGCCGCGCCGGGGCCGGCCGGCTGCGCGCCCACGGCACCGCGTACGAACTCGCCACCCGCGAGGGCACGTTCAGGGCGGGCCGGGTCGTCGTGGCGGCCGGCGCGTGGTCCAGCGCCCTCCTGGACCGCATCGACCCCGAACTGGCCGTCCTGCCGGTGGTCGCGGCCGAAGGCACCGCCGTCGCCCTCCGCCCGACCGGGCCTGCTCCTCCGGTGGTGTTACGCACACCGAACCGCGCGTACGCGTGCGGGCTCCACGCCGTCCCGCAGGCCGACGGCACCTGGTACCTCGGCGCCTCCGCCGCACCGGCCCTCCACCCCGGCGACGCTCCCACCGCCGGCGCCCTGCGCTTCCTCCTCGACGCGGGGCTCGGCCAGCTCCACCACGGTCTGACCGGCGCCAGAGTCAGCCGCGTCCACCACGGCAACCGCCCCGTGGGACTCGATGGACACCCGCTCCTGGGGAACCCCGGGCGCCCCGGCCTGTGGGTGGCCACCGGCACGCACCGCGACGGCCTGCACACCTCCCCGCTGATCGCCCAGGAAATCGCCACCGAGATCCTGCACGAGACCCCGAGCCCCTGGCTCGCCCCCTGGCAGCCGTGCCGGAAGCCGATCATCGACTGGACGGCCGCCGACGCCATCGAGGAAGCGGCGGCCCATCACGCGGCCCTCGCTGCCGAGTCCCGCATGCGGCCGCCCTTGACCGGCGACTGGCCGGGCCTGCTCACCGACGCCTACCGCACGCTCATGGAACAGACGTACGCACGGATGCCCGACGGCTACGTCCTGCCCCCGGAACTCGCGCCGCTCGGCTACGAACAGGGGCCCGCACTCGCATCACTCGTCCAGAGCCACCTCGACCGCCTGGCAGGCCGCGCTGGGTGGAGATGCCGCAGGCGGACGCCGAGGCGGAGGGCATGGCCGAGATGTGCGACTCCGACGGCCTCCTCGACGTCGGCGACGACGTCAC
>NZ_JBEXNO010000048.1:0-55855 GCF_040611175.1 Streptomyces sp. NPDC003036
CGATCGACGACGTACGAGGCACGGCCAAGTACCGCCGTCACGCCGTCGGGATCATGGCCCGCCGCACGCTCGGCTGGACCTGGGAGCAGTACCGCGGCACCGGCCGCACCCTTGAAGGAGCTGCATAACCATGCGCGTCAATTTCACGGTCAACGGACGTCCGCAGCAGGCCGACGACGTCTGGGAGGGTGAGTCCCTCCTGTACGTCCTGCGTGAGCGCCTGGGCCTGCCCGGCTCCAAGAACGCGTGTGAGCAGGGCGAGTGCGGCTCCTGCACGGTCCGCCTGGACGGCGTCCCGGTCTGCTCCTGCCTGGTCGCCGCCGGCCAGGTCGAGGGCCGCGAGGTCGTCACCGTCGAGGGCCTCGCCGACTACGCCAAGCAGCGTGCCGAGCACAGCGGCGCGTGCGGCACCGGCGCGTGCGGCTCGGCCGGCGCCGACGGCAAGGAGGGCACCTCCCTCCAGGCGGCCCAGCAGTGGTCCGCCAAGGGCACCGACTCGCAGACCGGTGAGGGCGGCGAGCTCTCCCCGATCCAGCAGGCCTTCATCGACGCGGGCGCCGTCCAGTGCGGCTTCTGCACCCCGGGTCTGCTGGTCGCGGCCGACGAGATGCTGGAGCGCAACCCGTCGCCGTCCGACGAGGACATCCGCGAGGCGCTCTCCGGCAACCTCTGCCGCTGCACCGGTTACGAGAAGATCCTCGACGCGGTCCGCCTGGCGGCCGCTCGTCAGGGAGAGGCAGTCTGATGGCTCAGAACACCCGAGTCGCGTCCGCCCCGGCGGGCACCCCCACCAAGGTCACCCAGGGCTCCCAGACCAAGGGCGGTATCGGCGAGTCGACGCTCCGCCCCGACGGCACCCTCAAGGTCACCGGCGAGTTCGCCTACTCGTCGGACATGTGGCACGAGGACATGCTCTGGGGCCAGATCCTCCGCTCGCCCGTGGCGCACGCCGAGATCGTGTCCATCGACACCTCCGAGGCCCTCGCGCAGGCCGGCGTCTACGCCGTCCTCACCTACGACGACCTGCCCACCGAGGTGAAGAACTACGGCCTGGAGATCGAGGACACCCCGGTCCTCGCCCACGGCCGGGTGCGCCACCACGGCGAGCCGGTCGCCCTGGTCGCCGCCGACCACCCGGAGACCGCCCGCCGCGCCGCCGCGAAGATCAAGGTCGAGTACAAGGAGCTGCCCGTCGTCACCGACGAGGCCTCCGCGCTCGCGCCGGACGCCCCGCTGCTGCACCCGGGCCGGGACGACCACCACGCCGGCCACGTACCGCACCCGAACATCGTGCACCGCCAGCCGATCATCCGCGGCAACGTGGAGGAGGCCCGCAAGCGCGCCGACGTGATCGTCGAGGGCGAGTACACCTTCGGCATGCAGGACCAGGCCTTCCTCGGCCCGGAGTCCGGCCTGGCCGTGCCGTCCGAGGACGGCGGTGTCGACCTCTACGTCGCCACCCAGTGGCTGCACTCCGACCTCCGCCAGATCGCCCCGGTCCTCGGCCTGCCCGAGGAGAAGGTCCGCATGACGCTCTCCGGCGTCGGCGGTGCCTTCGGCGGCCGCGAGGACCTGTCGATGCAGATCCACGCCTGCCTGCTGGCCCTCCGCACCGGCAAGCCGGTCAAGATCGTCTACAACCGGTTCGAGTCGTTCTTCGGCCACGTCCACCGGCACCCGGCGAAGCTCTACTACGAGCACGGCGCCACCAAGGACGGCAAGCTCACGCACATGAAGTGCAAGATCGTCCTGGACGGCGGCGCCTACGCCTCCGCCTCCCCGGCCGTCGTCGGCAACGCGTCCTCGCTCTCCGTCGGCCCGTACGTCATCGACGACGTCGACATCGAGGCCATCGCGCTCTACACGAACAACCCGCCCTGTGGCGCCATGCGCGGCTTCGGCGCGGTCCAGGCGTGCTTCGCGTACGAGGCCCAGATGGACAAGCTCGCGGCGAAGCTGGGCATGGACCCGGTGGAGTTCCGCCAGCTCAACGCCATGGAGCAGGGCACGCTCATGCCCACCGGTCAGCCGGTCGACTCACCCGCCCCGGTCGCCGAGCTGCTGCGCCGCGTCAAGGCCCGCCCGCTGCCGCCGGAGCGCCAGTGGGAGACCACGGCGGGCGCCGACGTCCGCGCGCTGCCGGGCGGTCTGTCCAACACCACGCACGGCGAGGGCGTCGTCCGCGGCGTCGGCTACGCGGTCGGCATCAAGAACGTCGGCTTCTCCGAGGGCTTCGACGACTACTCCACCGCCAAGGTCCGCATGGAGGTCATCAACGGCGAGGCCGTCGCGACCGTCCACACCGCGATGGCGGAGGTCGGCCAGGGCGGCATCACCGTCCACGCCCAGATCGCCCGCACGGAGCTGGGTGTCACCCAGGTGACGATCAACCCGGCCGACACCCAGGTCGGCTCGGCCGGCTCCACCTCCGCCTCCCGCCAGACGTACGTCACCGGCGGCGCGGTGAAGAACTCCTGCGAGCTCGTCCGCGAGAAGGTCCTGGAGATCGGCCGCCGCAAGTTCGGCACCTACCACCCCGCGTGGGCCACGGCCGAGCTGGTGCTCGAAGCCGGCAAGGTCGTCACCGACGGCGGCGAGGTCCTCGCCGACCTGGTGGACGTCCTGGAGGACGAGGTCGTCGAGATCGAGGCCGAGTGGCGCCACCGCCCGACCGAGGCGTTCGACCTGCGCACGGGCCAGGGCAACGGCCACGTCCAGTACTCCTTCGCCGCACACCGCGCGGTCGTGGAGGTCGACACCGAGCTCGGCCTGGTCAAGGTCATCGAGCTCGCCTGCGCCCAGGACGTCGGCAAGGCCCTCAACCCGCTGTCCGTCGTCGGCCAGATCCAGGGCGGCACCACCCAGGGCCTGGGCGTGGCGGTCATGGAGGAGATCATCGTCGACCCGAAGACCGCGAAGGTGAAGAACCCCTCCTTCACGGACTACCTGATCCCCACCATCCTCGACACCCCGACCATCCCGGTCGACGTGCTCGAACTCGCCGACGACCACGCGCCCTACGGCCTGCGCGGCATCGGCGAGGCCCCGACCCTGTCGTCCACCCCGGCCGTCCTCGCGGCGATCCGGAACGCGACGGGCCTGGAGCTGAACAAGACGCCGGTTCGCCCCGAGCACCTCACCGGCACCCTGTAAGCCCTCGGGGCCGCGAGGCCCCGGGGCCCGCAAGCCCTCCGGGCGGTGCGTGCCTCCCAGGAACGTCACACTTCCCAGCCCGCACCGCCCGGAGCAGCAACCGCGCCGCTCGCGGTTCCCCCCACGCTTCACCCCCCACCGATCCTCCATCCCCCAGCCCCCCCACACCGACGAAGTACCCCCACGCAGAACCCCGTTCGTCTCGGGCCGTCCCCCGGGTCGTGCAGCCAACGCACCATCCCAAATCCCGCAGCTTTATGCCCCTGTGCATGCGGGTGCCCCTTTGAACCTTGGGAGTAGGCACCATGACCCAGTCGTCAGTGGAGCCGAAGACCGTCGCCGACGACGCGGGCTCCGGCTCTCGCGTCCCCGCCGGACGGTCTTGGCTCGACCGGTACTTTCACATCACCCACAGAGGATCCACGGTCGCGCGTGAGGTGCGCGGCGGCATCACCACCTTCATGGCGATGGCCTACATCCTCCTGCTCAACCCTCTGCTGCTCGGCGGCGAGGATTCGCTCGGCGACAAGCTGAGCCAGCCCGCGCTGATCACGGCCACCGCCCTCGCAGCAGCGGTCACCACTCTGGCGATGGGTTTCATCGGCAAGGTTCCGCTCGCCCTCGCGGCGGGCCTGAGCGTCGCGGGCGTCATCTCCACCCAGGTCGCCCCCGAAATGACCTGGCCGCAGGCCATGGGCATGTGCGTCATCTACGGCGCCGTGATCTGTCTGCTGGTGGTCACCGGCGTCCGTGAAGTCATCATGAACGCCATACCGCTGGCGCTGAAGCACGGCATCACGATGGGCATCGGCCTCTTCATCGCGATGATCGGCTTCGTCAACGCCGGCTTCGTCGGCAAGGGCGAGGGCGGCGGCCCCGTCACCCTCGGTGTCGGAGGCTCCCTGACCGGCTGGCCGGTCGCGCTCTTCGCCTTCACGCTCCTGCTGATCTTCGCGCTCCAGGCCCGCAAGATCCCCGGAGCCATCCTGCTCGGCATCGTCGTCGGCACGGTCGTCTCCGTGATCGGTACCGCGACCGGCCTCATCGGTGAGAAGGAGTGGGGCGGCAAGGCGCCGATCCTGCACGGCAGCCCGGTCTCCATGCCGGACTTCTCGCTCTTCGGCCAGGTCAGCTTCGGCGGCTGGGACAAGCTGGGCTACGCCGCCGTCAGCATGATTGTCTTCACCCTGGTGCTGGCCGGCTTCTTCGACGCCATGGCGACCATCATCGCCGTCGGCCAGGAGGCCAAGCTCGCCGACGCCCAGGGCAAGATGCCCGGCCTGAACAAGGCGCTGTTCATCGACGGCGCGGGCGGCATCATCGGCGGTGGCGCCGGTGCCTCCGGCCAGACCGTCTTCATCGAGTCCGCGACCGGCGTCGGTGAGGGCGCCCGTACGGGCCTGTCCGCCTCGGTCACCGGCCTCTTCTTCGCCGCGTGCCTGTTCTTCACCCCGCTCACCCAGCTGGTGCCCGGCCAGGTCGCCTCCGCCGCCCTGGTGGTCATCGGCGCGATGATGCTGCAGAACGCCCGGCACGTGGACTGGACCGACTGGTCCGTCGCCGTCCCGGTCTTCCTCACGGTCGTGCTGATGCCGTTCACGTACACCATCACCACGGGTGTCGGCGCCGGTGTCATCGCGTACTGCGTCATCAAGGCCGCCCAGGGCAAGTGGCGCGAGCCCAGCATCCTGATGTGGGTGCTGTCGGCGGTGTTCATCTTCTACTTCGCCATGGGTACCGGTCACTGACGGAAGACCGGGCCCTCCACACCGAAGCTCTCTCGAAGGAGGCCGACATGCTGGACATCGCCGAGGAACTCACCCGGTGGGTCGAGCAGGGACGCGACTTCGCCGTGGCCACCGTGGTGGCCGTCGGCGGCAGCGCGCCCCGGCAGCCGGGCGCCGCTCTCGCCGTCGACAGCGAGGGCACCGCGATCGGCTCGGTCTCCGGCGGATGTGTGGAGGGCGCGGTCTACGAACTGTGCCGGCAGGCGCTGGCGGACGGCGAGACCGTCCTGGAGCGCTTCGGCTACAGCGACGAGGACGCCTTCGCGGTCGGTCTGACCTGCGGCGGCATCATCGACATCCTCGTCACCCCGGTTCGCGGCGGGGTCTACCCCGCCGCGCTGGCGGCCGCCGCCGGAGGGGAGGCGGCGGCCCTCGCCAGGATCACGGAGGGACCGGCGGAGCTGCTCGGTACGGCTCTGCTGGTCCACCCGGACGGCTCGTACGAGGGCAGCCTCGGCGGCCACCCCGAGCTGGACCGCACGGCGGCGGGCGAGGCCCGCGCCATGCTCGACGCCGGCCGCACCGGCACGCTCGTCATCGGCGAGGACGGCTCCCGCTGCGGACAGCCGCTCACACTGCTGGTCGAGTCCAGCGTCCCCGCACCCCGCATGATCGTCTTCGGTGCCATCGACTTCGCGGCGGCGCTGGTCCGGGTCGGCAAGTTCCTCGGCTACCACGTCACCGTGTGCGACGCCCGCCCCGTCTTCGCCACCCCCGCCCGCTTCCCGGAAGCGGACGAGGTGGTGGTCGAGTGGCCGCACAAGTACCTCGAGTCCACCGAGGTGGACGGCCGCACCGTGCTGTGCGTGCTCACCCACGACGCCAAGTTCGACGTGCCCCTGCTCGAACTGGCCCTGAAGCTTCCCGTCGCGTACGTCGGCGCGATGGGCTCCCGCCGCACCCACCAGGACCGCAACAAGCGGCTGCGCGAGGTCGGCGTCACCGAACTGGAGCTCGCCCGCCTGCGCTCCCCGATCGGCCTGGACCTCGGCGCCCGTACGCCGGAGGAGACGGCCCTGTCGATCGGCGCGGAGATCGTCGCCGCCCGGCGCGGCGGCACCGGCGTCTCCCTCACCGGCGCCCACACCCCGATCCACCACGACGGCCCCGACGCCCCGGCGGGCCGCATCGGCTCCGTCGCCTGAGAGACCCCACGGCCTCCCCTCAGTCGGCCGCGTCCCGCGGCGGCACGTACGCCAGCTGCACCCGCCGGGAGGCGCCGCGCCGGTCCGTCATCGTGCAGCGGCCCGGGCGGTCGCCGGAGAGCGTGATCTCCTGGGCGCCCTGCTCCCGCACGCCCTGCGTGAGCGGTTCGTACATCGCCCGCGAGGCCCGGACCGAACTGCGGCACAGCACCAGACGCAGGCCCAGATCCCGGCCGAAGGGCAGGAACTCCAGCAGCGGGTGGAGCGGGTTGCCCGACGCGGTGGCGACCAGCTCGTAGTTGTCCACGAGGACGAAGAGGTCGGGGCCCGCGTACCAGCTGCGGTCGCGCAGCTGCTCCGCCGTGACGTCCACGCCGGGCATCCGCTCCCGGAGCACCGCCACCAGCTCGGCCACCACCTCCTTCAGCCGGGCGCCGCTCGCGCAGTACTGCGTGCGGTCGGCGGGCAGGTCGTGCAGCAGGGACCGCCGGTAGTCGGCGACGACCAGCACCGCCTGCCGCTGCGCGTACCGGGAGGTGATCTGCCGGCCGATCAGCCGCAGCAGGGAGGACTTGCCGAACTCGTGGTCCCCGACGACGACGAGGTACGGGTCCGACTCGAAGTCGATGGTCACCGTCGACAGGCTCGCCTCGTCTATGCCGATGGTGATCTCCCGCCCGGGGTCGTCCTCCCGCTGCCGGCCCAGCTCCTCCAGCGGCAGCAGCGCCGGCAGCACCCGTACGGGCGGTGCCGACGGTCCCGCCCAGGCTTCGCCGATCGCGGTGACCAGGTGCGTGGTGGCGGCCTCCGCCGACGCGTCCGGCCCGTCCGGGCCCCCGCTCAGGCGCGGTACGGCGGCCAGGAAGTGGTACCCGCCGGGGCTCAGACCGCGGCCGGGAGCGCCGATCGGGACGGCCTCCGCCTTGCGCCGGTCGATCTCCGACTCCGCGGGGTCGGCGAGCCGCAGCTCGGTCGCGGGGCCGAGCCGGTCGCGCAGGGCGGGGCGTACGTCGGCGTAGCGCGGTGTCGCGAGGATCAGGTGGACACCGTGGGCGGGGCCGCGCGCCGCCAGGTCCACGATGGTCTCCTCCAGCTGCTCGTAGTCGCTCCTGAAGGCCGACCAGCCGTCGATGACCAGGAAGACGTCGCCCCACTTGTCCTCGGCCCACTCGCCGGTGGAGCGGGCCCTGCGGTACTCCTCCATGGAACCGATGCCGTGGAGCCGGAAGAACGTCTCGCGCTCGGCGAGGACGCCGGCGATCTCGGCGACCGTACGGCGCACCTGCTCCCCGTCGAGCCGGGACGCCCGCCCGCCCAGGTGCGGCAGGCCGTCCAGCAGGCGCAGGGAGCCGCCGCCGAAGTCGAGGACGTAGAACTGCGCCTCACGCGGCGTGTGGACGAGGGCGAGCCCGCAGACCAGCGTGCGCAGCAGCGTCGACTTCCCGGACTGCGGCGCGCCGACCACCAGACCGTGTCCCGCGGGGCCCGAGAAGTCGGCGTACCGGACCTCGCGGCGCTGCTCCTCCGGCTTGTCCAGCAGCGCCACCGGCACGGTGAGCGGCGCCGGATGCCCCTCGGGGCCGTCGGCGGAGCGCCGGGGGTGCAGTCCGCGCTCCTCGTCGGTGACCAGGGGCGGCAGCAGGTCGGTGAGGGCCGGGGGCGTGTCCAGCGGCGGCAGCCACACCCGGTGCGCGGCCGGGCCCTGCCCGCGCAGCCGCCGTACGGCGAGGTCGAGCAGCGACTCCTCCGACGGGCCGGCCGCGCCGGAGACGTACGCTCCCTTGAAGCGGACCAGCGTGTTCGTCCCGGACCGGAGGTAGCCGAGGCCCGGGGCCTGCGGCAGGTGGTACGCGTCCGCCACGCCGATCGCGGCGCGCGACTCGGCCGCCGAGGAGGCGCGCAGGCCGATGCGGTACGAGACGAAGGCGTCGAGCCCGCGGATCCTGGCCTCCTCCAGGCGCTGGGAGGCCAGCAGCAGGTGGATGCCGAGCGACCGGCCGAGCCGGCCGATCCGGATCAGCAGCTCCAGGAAGTCGTGCCGGGGGGCGAGCAGCTCGCCGAACTCGTCCACCACGATCACCAGCGACGGCAGCGGCTCGAGGGCGGCGCCGTCGGCGCGGGCCTTCTCGTACGCGGTGACGTGCGGGAAGTTCCCCGCGTCCCGCAGCAGGTCCTGGCGGCGCCGCAGCTCGCCGGTGAGCGCCTCGCGCAGCCGGTCCACGAGGGCGGGATCGTCCGCCAGACCGCCGACGACGGCCGAGACGTGCGGCAGTTCCGCCAGGGCGGCGAACCCGGAGCCGTCCTTGGCGTCCGCGAGGAGGAAGTTGACCGTCTCGGAGGAGTGGGTGACGGCGAGCGCCAGCACCAGGGCCCGCAGCAGCTCCGACTTGCCGGAGCCGGTCGCGCCGACGCACAGGCCGTGCGGGCCCATGCCGCCCTGGGAGGCGTCCTTCAGGTCGAGGTGGACCGGCCCGCCCTCGTCGTCCAGACCGAGCGGGACGCGCAGCCGCTGGTCCGCCCGGCGGCGGCGCCGCAGGCGCGCCACGTCCGGGCGGGCGGGGTCCTCCAGGTCCAGCAGCGCGGCGTAGGACGTGAGCGGGTCGGGCGGGGTCGCGGCGGCTGCGCCGCCCCTCCGGGCGCCGAGCCAGCGCTCGCGCATCCGCAGCGTCGTATAGGCCAGCGCCCGCCTGGCCTCCGCCGTACTGGTCGCGTCCTCCAGCCGGGGCACGGCCACGCGGAAGCGCCGGCGCCGGGCCAGCGCCCAGCCGACGCCGATGCTGGAGGCGAGGGTGGCGTCGACGTACGACTCGGACGGGTCCTCGAGGGCGAGCTCGACCCGGGTGCCGAGCAGCCCCAGCAGGCCGGGGCCGAAGTCGCTCCACCGGCGGGCGGAGACCAGGAGGTGGACGCCGTAGTTCAGTCCGGTGTTGACCAGGCGGTGGATGGTGTCGGCGAAGGCGGGGTCCTCCCAGTGGAAGTCCAGCCAGCCGTCGATCACCACGAAGATGTCGCTGCCGCTGCCGTCCGGGAGCTCACCGGCCGCGCGCAGCTCGCGGAACTCCTCGACGGAGTCGATGCCCCGGTCCCGGAAGAGCGCCCGCCGCGCCGCGACCGCGTCCCTCACGGCCGTCAGGACTTGCTGGACGGCGCTGTGCTCGTGCGGCGCGGCCACCATCCGCACGTGCGGCATGGACCGCAGCACCCCGAGCCGGTTGACGGCCCCCTCGAGGAGGTAGAACTCCACCTCGTGCGGGGTGTGGGTGAGGGCCAGGGACATCGCGATCACGCGCAGCAGGGTCGTCTTGCCGCTGCCCAGCCTGCCGACCACCGCGGCGTTGCCCTCCCGCCCGGCCAGGTCGAGGAACATCGGCTCCCCGCCCGAGGTGGCCTCGGTGCGGCCGATCGGCACCAGCAGCCGGGACGCGCCCTCCCAGGAATCGCAGATGAACCCCCGGTCCGGGGTGTCCACCGGCGGCGGGAGCAGCGCGCCGAGCAGCAGCTCGTCGGCCTTCGCGGTCCGGGCGGCGAAGGGCCCCGCCGCGGCGTCGATCACCGGGGCGTACGCGAGCGGCACGTGCCCCTCGTACTGGCCCGACTTGGTGGGCGTCTGCTCGGGGCCCACCTGGTTGACCACCGCGTCGTGGACGTACGTGTACAGCTCGTCGGGCGTGATCACGCCGTCGCGGTCCAGGTCGGCCAGGCCCGTGGCGAGCCCTTCGTTGACCGCCGCGGTGAAGCGGGAGCCGGGACGGGCGTTGTCGAGGGTGAGCTGGTCGCCTTCGTACGCGTACTCCAGTGCCGTGGAGGCGGTGATCACGAAGGTGCCGCGGCCCACCAGGGCCGACTCGACGTCGACGGGGGCGGGCGACATGGGGGTGCCGCGGTGGAAGAGGCCGCTGTAGCAGCAGTCCAGCAGCACGATCTTGGCGCGGGCCTCGCACTCGTCGAGGAGCTGGTGGACGAGGTCGGCGCGGACGGCGGTGGTGTGCGGGCGGCCGAGGTCGGTGCCGATGGTGGCGAAGAAGAGGCGTCCCGTGTCGTTGCGGACGCCGTGGCAGGAGAGGTAGAGCAGCACCAGGTCGTCGGGGGCGCGGTGCGAGAGCAGCGCCTCCATCTCGCGCTCGATCTCGTCCTTGGGGCGGTTGGAGAGCGTGCGGACGAAGTCGAAGCGGCCCACCGCAGGGTCCCTGAGCAGCGCCTCCAGCTCCCCGGCGCCGCGCGCCGGGGACCGCAGCTGGTTCAGCCCCGGGTCGACGTACCCGTCAGTCGCGACCAGCAGCGCGATTCTGCGTCCCGCCATCGCCGTCCCCCGTGCCGTTCGCCGCCGTGCCGTCCGCGCCCGTGCCGATCGCCGCCGTGCCGTCCGTCCCCGTGCCGTTCGCCGCCGTGCCGTCCGTCCCCGTGCCGTCCGCGCCCGCCGCGATCCGCGCCGCGACCACCTCGACGAGCGCCGACTGGTCCTTGGCGGACAGCGCCTCGAAGGTGCCCTTGTGGCCGTCGAACTCCCACGCCACGGAGCGCGCCTTGGAGCGCTGGATGTACGCCACCAGCACATTGCTCATCGCCTTCACGGCGGCGGCCGAGAAGGCCCCGCTGACGACCAGGACCCCGAGCTCGTACCCCGCCGAGGCCATGGACCCGCCCGGGGCCGGGGCCGGCTTGCGCCGCACCTGGAACCGGCCGAGCGCGCGCAAGTCCTGGTAGAGGGAGGTGACCTGACGGTCGATCTGCTCGGGGGAGGCCGAGGGTCCGGCATCCACCCTCAGTTCCATCTCGTCCATTCCGCCTCCCTGGGCCCTGGGGTTACGCCGATCGAGCCGATCGTATAGCGGGCCGGTGACAGTGCGTCAGTGGTTCGCCACGGATGGGTGCCGCTCGGGCGTCGCGTCCGGGCCCGGGCCCTGCTCCGGGTTCAAGCCGGGTTCGACGGGAACTCGCCAGATCCCGGTGGTGGGCGGTGCGCTGCCTGCCCGGACCCGGGATGATGGGCGTCCCGCGTGGTCCCCGCCGGATGCGATGGAAAGGTGGTTTCCGTTGCGCACTGTCGGAGTGGAAGAGGAGCTCCTGCTGGTGGATCCGCACAGCGGCGAGCCACGGGCGCTGTCCATGGCCGTGCTGGCCCTCGCCGCCAAGGAGAGCCGGGACGGCCGGGAGAACGCCTTCCAGAAGGAATTGCAGGGTCAGCAGCTGGAGTTCGCCACGCACCCGTGCTCCGGCATGCGTGAGCTGCACGCCGAGGTGGAGCGCTGGCGCGCGGAGGCGGCCCGGCACGCGGCCGCGGTGGGCGGCGCCGTCGCCGCCCTGGCGACCTCGCCCCTGCCCGCCGGGCCCGCCTTCACCGAGGGCAAGCGCTACCGCTGGATGCAGGAGCACTTCGGCCTCACCGCCCAGGAGCAGCTCACCTGCGGTTGCCACGTCCATGTGTCGGTCGAGTCCGACGAGGAGGGCGTCGCCGTCCTCGACCGCGTCAGGCCCTGGCTGCACGTGCTGCTCGCGCTGAGCGCCAATTCCCCCTTCTGGCAGGGCCACGACAGCGGGTACAGCAGCTACCGCAACCGCGTCTGGGGCCGCTGGCCCTCGGCCGGCCCGGTCGAGCTCTTCGGCTCCGCCGACCGCTACCACCAGCAGGTCCGCGACCTCCTCGGCACGGGCGTCCTGCACGACGAAGGCATGATCTACTTCGACGCCCGGCTGTCCCGCGCCTACCCGACCGTCGAGGTCAGGGCCCCGGACGTCTGCCTGGACGCGTCCACCACCGCCCTGATCGCCACCCTCGCCCGCGCGCTGGTCGACACCGCGGCCCGCGAGTGGCGCGAGGGCGTGCCCCCGGCCCGCCACACCGTCAGCCTGCTGCGGGCCGCGGCGTGGCGGGCGAGCCGCTCCGGCGTGGACGACGAGCTGCTCCACCCCCTGACCATGCGGCCCGTCCCCGCCGAGCACGTCGTGCACGCGCTGCTCGCCCACGTCGAGGACGCCCTGGAGGCCAACGGCGACCTGCCCGACGCCCGCAAGGGGGTCGCCGAGCTGCTCGCCCACGGCAACGGCGCGCGCGTCCAGCGGGAGCTGCTGCGCCGCACCGGCAGCCTGCGCGACGTCGTCCTCGCGTGCGTACGCCGTACCCAGGAGCACGTGTACTGAGGCCGCGTGAACGGGGTGACTGAGGCCGCGCGAACGGGGTGGCATGATCCGCGGAACTTCGGGCAGGTGGCGGGAGGCCCGGCCGGGCCGCGTCCCGGCCGCCGCCGCCCCGCTGTCCCCGGCCCCCAGGAGAACCGCACATGAGCACCCGTACCTCGCGCCCCGGCTCGCCGATATACGACCAGCTGGTCGAAGAGCACGGAGACGTGATCAAGGAGGCGAGAAGGCTGGCCGAGCTCACCCACCGGCAGGCCGACCGGGTGCTCAGCTGGGACACGCCTTCGCTCGGCTTCGCGGGGTGGGAGGACGCGGAGCGGACCTGATATGCCGGGTTTGTCCGAATGCCGCGCCGGGCACACGTTCTGTCGTCAGGGGACGGCACGGCAGTGAGGAGTGCGACCGTGACCAGGAACAAGAAGACGCCCGGCAAGATCGAGCAGATGAAGGGCGCGGTGAAGGAGACCCTCGGCCGCGCGGTCGGCAACGAGCGGACGACCACCGAGGGGCGCGCCCACCGCGGCAAGGGTGATCTGCGCCAGAGGGGCCAGAAGGCCAAAGGCATCTTCAAGCGCTGAACAGGCCGAACAGGCCGAACAGGCCGAACAAGCCGACGGACGGCGCCCGGCGCCCGATGACGGCGACCCGGCGGCCCGGCGGACTTCTCCGCCGGGCCGTCTGTCGTGTCGTCCGCCGCCGCCCCCGGCCCCTTCGTCGGAAATGCCGGGAGGTGTGACCTGTTCCAGTCTGGATACGCGATCAGGCGTAGCGCCTGACGTCCGGATCAGGCCCGATCAGCACACGGGAGCCACGCCATGGGAACCGAGGAATCGATGGGTGACGAGGTCTACCAGCCCGTCGCCGAGGACCGGGAGGACACGGGCATCCTCGACCCCGAGGACACCCTGTCGGACCGCGAGGCCGACCCGTACGACGAAGGCTGGTCGCCGCCCGAGCGGCCGCTGGCCGTGGACCACACCGGCACCACCGCCCGCGAGCAGCGCGAGCGCGAGAGCCTGGACCAGCGGCTGGCCGAGGAGGTCCCGGACCCGGCGCTGCAGCCCGAGGACCCCCAGGCCGTGTCCAACGGCATCGGGGACCTGCCCGGCGGGGACGGCGAACCCCTCGACGACCAGGTGGGACGCGAGCGCTCCGGCCGGCTCGTCGCGCCCGACGAAGGCGCCCACCCCGACACCGAGAAGGACGTCGTCGCCCGCGACGTGGGCATCGCCGGAGCCGCGGCCTCCGCCGAGGAAGCCGCCATGCACACCGTCCCCGACGAGGGCGACGAGGCCCTCTGATGCCGGCCGCGCCGTCCCCCGAGGCCCCCAAGGCCCCCACGCACTCGCGCGTCACCCTCACGGTGAACGGCGCGCCGCACACCCTCGCCGTCGACCACCGCACGACACTGCTCGACGTGCTGCGCGAGCGCCTCGGCCTGACCGGCGCGAAGAAGGGCTGCGACCACGGCCAGTGCGGCGCCTGCACCGTGCTCGTCGACGGCCGGCGCGCCAACAGCTGCCTGCTCCTGGCCGTCGCGCAGGACGGCTCCGACATCACCACCGTGGAGGGCCTGGCGGCCCTCGGCGACGGCGAGCTGCACCCGCTCCAGCGGGCCTTCCTGGACCGGGACGCCTTCCAGTGCGGCTACTGCACCCCCGGCCAGCTCTGCTCGGCGGCCGGCGCCCTCGACGAGGCCGCCGCCGGCCACCCCTCGTACGCGACCGACCCCGCCGCGCCGCCGGCCCAGGGGCCCGTCCGCCTCACGGCCGACGAGATCCGCGAGCGGCTGAGCGGCAACCTCTGCCGCTGTGGCGCGTACCCGAACATCGTCGCCGCCGTCGAGGACGTGACGAGGACGTGATCCGCTCATGAAGCCCTACGCGTACGTACGCGCCACCAGCGTCGAGGAAGCGACCGCCGCCCACGCCGGCAGCCCCGGGGCCCGCTACCTCGCCGGCGGCACCAACCTCGTCGACCTGATGAAGCACGGCGTCGAGACGCCCGACACCCTCGTCGACGTCAGCCGGCTCCCGCTGGACACCGTCGAGGAGCTGCCGGACGGTGGGTTGCGGGTCGGCGCGACCGTACGCAACAGCGACCTCGCCGCCCATCCGCTGGTGCGCACCCGCTACCCGGCCCTGTCGCAGGCGCTGCTCGCCGGCGCGTCCGGGCAGCTGCGCAACGTCGCCACCACCGGCGGCAACCTGCTCCAGCGCACCCGGTGCCCCTACTTCCAGGACACCGCCAAGCCGTGCAACAAACGCGAACCGGGCACCGGCTGCGCCGCCCGCGCCGGCGTCCACCGTGACCACGCCGTCCTGGGCCACTCGCCGCACTGCATCGCCACGCACCCGTCCGACATGGCCGTCGCGCTCGCCGCGCTCGACGCCACCGTCGAACTGCGCGGCCCGGACGGCGGGCGGACCGTCCCGGCGACCGAGTTCCACCGCCTGCCCGGCGACCACCCGGAGCGGGACACCGTCATCCGGCCCGGCGAGCTGATCACCGCCGTCGCGCTCCCGGCGTCGACGGCCGGGCTGCCGTCCACGTACCTCAAGGCGCGCGACCGCGCGTCCTTCGCCTTCGCGCTCGCCTCCGTCGCCGCCGTCCTCGACGTGGACGAGAAGGGGCGCGTACGCCGGGTGGGGCTCGCGTTCGGCGGCCTCGCCCACCGCCCGTGGCGCGCCCGCCTCGCCGAGGCCGCGCTCCTCGGCCACCCGCCGAGCACCGCGAACATCGGCCACGCGGTCAACGCCGAACTGGCCCTCGCCGAGCCGCTCGGCGACAACGCCTTCAAGGTGCCACTCGCCCGCAACCTCGCCCGTCGTGCCCTGGCGGAACTCGCACAGGCCAGGGAGCTCACCCACCGCTGACGCCCACCTCGCACGATCCGCCCGCCCGCCCCGCCGACCGACCGCACCCGGAGAGCCGCGATGCGCCCCACCCAGACCACCTCTGGCGCCGCCGCAGCAGCGACGGCCACCCCCGCCGGCGGCGGCCTCGGAGCCCCCGCCGAGCGCCTCGAAGGCCGCGACAAGGTCACCGGCACCGCGCGGTACGCCACCGAGCTCGCGCACACCCCGCCCGACTGCGCGTACGCATGGCCCGTCCCCGCCACCGTCGCCCGCGGCCGCGTCACCGCCGTCGACACCTCGGCGGCCCTCGCCACCCCCGGCGCCCTCGCCGTCCTGACGCCGTGGACCGCGCCCCGGCTCGGCGAGCCCGACGACCCGGCCCTCGCCGTGCTCCAGGACGACCGCGTACCGCACCGGGGCTGGTACGTCGCGCTCGCCGTCGCCGAGACCCTGGAGGCCGCCCGCGCCACCGCCGAGGCCGTCCACGTCACGTACGCCGCCGAGCCGCACGACGTCATCCTCCGCCCCGACCACCCGGACGCGTACGAGCCCGACGAGGCCAACGGCGGCAGCGCCGCCCGCCGGGTGCGCGGCGACGCCGGGGCGGCCTGGGCGGCCGCGCCCGTACGAGTCGACGTCACCTACCGGATACCGCCGCTGCACAACCACCCCATGGAGCCGCACGCCGCCTACGCCCGCTGGGACGGCGCCGACGGCTCCGACCACCTGACGGTGTACGACTCCAGCCAGGGCGCGGGGCCCGTCCGCGCCGTCCTGGCCGGGATGTTCCGGGTCCCGGAGGAGCGGATCACGGTCGTCTCCGAGCACGTCGGCGGCGGCTTCGGCTCCAAGGGCACGCCCCGCCCGCACGTCGTGCTCGCCGCCATGGCCGCCCGCCACACGGGCCGCCCGGTGAAGCTGGCGCTGCCCCGCAAGGACCTGCCGACGACCGTCGGGCACCGCGCGCCGACCGTCCAGCGCGTCCGGCTCGCCGCCGAGCGCGACGGCACCCTCATAGCGGTGGGCCACGAGGTCACCACGCAGACCTCCCGGATCACCGAGTTCGTCGAGCAGGCGGCCGTCCCCGCGCGGGTCATGTACGCCTCGCCGCACAGCCTCACCAGCCACCGGGTCGTGCCCCTCGACGTACCGTCGCCCTCGTGGATGCGCGCCCCGGGCGAGGCGTCCGGCATGTACGCGCTCGAGTCGGCCATGGACGAACTGGCCGACGCCCTCGGCCTCGACCCCGTCGAGCTGCGCGTCCGCAACGATCCCGCCACCGAGCCCGACAGCGGCCTGCCCTTCTCCAGCCGCAACCTCGTCGCCTGCCTGCGCGAGGGCGCCCGCCGCTTCGGCTGGCACGACCGCGACCCGCGCCCGGCGTCCCGTCGCGGCGGCCCGAAGGGGCGGTGGCTGACCGGCACGGGCGTGGCCGCCGCGACCTACCCGGTGCTGCTCGCGCCGTCCACGGCCACCGCGACCGCCCTGCCCGACGGCACCTTCGCCGTCGACGTCAACGCCACCGACATCGGCACCGGCGCCCGGACCGTTCTCGCCCAGATCGCCGCCGACGCCCTGTCCACCCCCCTCGGCTCCGTACGCGTCGGCATCGGCTGCACCCGCCTCCCGCGCGCCCCGCTCGCCGGCGGCTCGTCGGGGACGGCCTCCTGGGGGTCCGCCGTCCACCAGGCGTGTACGCGCCTGGCCGAGCGGCTCGCCCGCCACGAGGGGCCGCTGCCCGTGGGCGGGCTGTCGTCCACGGCCGACACCACCGAGGAGGCCGAGCGGACCCCGCCGTTCGCCCGCCACGCCTTCGGCGCCCACTTCGCCGAGGTGGCGGTCGACACCGCCACCGGCGAGGTCCGGGTCCGCAGGCTCCTCGGCGTGTACGCCGCCGGGCGCATCCTCAACCCGCGCACCGCGCGCTCCCAGTTCATCGGCGGCATGGTGATGGGCCTCGGCATGGCGCTGACCGAGCACTCCACCGTGGACCCGGCGTTCGGCGACTTCGCCGAGCGCGACCTGGCCGCGTACCACGTGCCGAGCCACGCCGACGTGCCGGACGTCGAGGCCCACTGGGTCGAGGAGGAGGACCCCCACCTCAACCCGATGGGCAGCAAGGGCATCGGCGAGATCGGCATCGTCGGCACCCCGGCCGCCCTCGGCAACGCCGTCCACCACGCCACCGGCGTCCGCCTCCGCGAACTGCCCCTCACCCCGGACCGGGTGCTTCCGCACCTCGCGTAGCCCGTACTGTGTGGGCGTGTCACCGCGCTTCGCCTCCGTCCTCGACCGCATCGCCGCCGAGATCGCCGCCGTCCCCGACCGCGACCGCGGCCGCCCCGCCGACTACATCCCGGCCCTCGCCGAGGCCGACCCGGGCCGCTTCGGGATGGCCGTCGCCGAGCTCGACGGCACGGTGTACGGGGTCGGGGACTGGCGGCGGCCCTTCTCCGCGCAGTCGATCACCAAGGTCTTCACGCTCGCCCTGGTGCTGTCGAGGGACGGCGAGGCGCTGTGGGAGCGCGTCGGCCGGGAGCCGTCCGGCAACCCGTTCAACTCGCTGGTGCAGCTGGAGTACGAGAACGGCATCCCGCGCAACCCGTTCATCAACGCGGGCGCCCTCGTCACCACCGACCGCCTCCAGGCCCTGACCGGCGGCGACGCCTCCGGGGCGCTGCGGGAGTTCCTGCGCGCCGAGAGCGGCAACCCCGGCCTGGACTTCGACGAGAAGGTCGCCGCCTCCGAGGCCGCGCACGGCGACCGCAACGCCGCCCTCGCGCACTTCATGGCCTCGTACGGCAACATCACCAACCCGGTACCGGAGCTGCTCGACCAGTACTTCCGCCAGTGCTCGCTGGAGGCGTCCTGCGCCGACCTGGCCCTGGCCGCTGGCTTCCTCGCCCGGCACGGCATACGCGCCGACGGCTCGACCCTGCTGACCCGCAGCCAGGCCAAGCAGATCAACGCCGTGATGCTCACCTGCGGTACGTACGACGCCGCCGGGGACTTCGCCCACCGGGTCGGCCTGCCCGGCAAGAGCGGCGTCGGCGGCGGGATCATCGCGGTCGTCCCCGGTCACTGCACCCTGTGCGTCTGGTCCCCGGGCCTGGACCGGCGCGGCAACTCGGTGGCGGGCGTGGCCGCCCTGGACCGCTTCACCACCCTGACGGGCCTCTCCGTCTTCTGATCACTCCCGTCGGCATCACTCCACCGGGACCCGGGCGAAACGACCCACCACCGCCAGGTCCGCCTCGATCCGGTCCGCCGCCGCCCGCAGCTCGGGCAGGACCTCCGCGACGCACTCCTCGGCGCTGCGCCGCACGCTGTGCATGGCGACGTTCGCCGCCGCGACCACCGTGCCGGCCCGGTCGCGTACGGGGACGGCGATGGAGCGCAGCCCCTCCTCCAGCTCCTCGTCGACGAGCGCGTGGCCGCTCGCGGCGACCCCGTCCAGGACTGCGGCCAGCTCGCCCCGGTCCGTGACCGTGTACGGCGTCAGCGCGCGCAGCTCGGCCCGCGCGACCCGCTCCCGGCGCTCCTCGCCCGGCAGCCCCGCCAGCATCACGCGGCCCATGGACGTCGCGTACGCCGGGAAGCGCGTGCCGACGGTGATGTTGACGCTCATGATGCGGCTGGTGGCGACGCGCGCCGTGTACCGGATGTCGTCCCCGTCGAGCACGGCCAGGGACGCCGAGTCGTGCACGCGCGTGGCGAGCTCCGCCAGGTGCGGCGCGGCGATGGCGGACAGCGTCGTGCGCGACAGCGGGGGATACCCGAGGCCCAGCACGCGCGGCGTCAGCCGGAACGTCCGCTCGTGCGCCGTGACGTAGCCGAGGTGCTCCAGCGTGATGAGCGCCCGCCGGGCGGTCGCCCGGGCCAGGCCCGTCGCCTCGGCCACGGCGCTGAGCGTGAGCGCGTCGCGGCCCTCGCCGAAGGCGGTCGGCACGGTCAGCCCCCGGGCGAGGGACTCGATGAAGTCCCGGCCCAGCTCCTGCTTGGAGGCGCCCGTCCAGGCGGCCAGCGCGTCGGGGCGTGCCCCGGGGTCCGGCGGCGGCGCCTCGCGCAGCGCCTGCTCCATGGCGCCCACCGCCGCGCGCAGCCGGGGGAGCGCGGCGTCGCGCAGCGAGGAGGCGCTGTGCCGGCTGGTGTGGCTCACCACGCTGAGCGCGCACGCCACGGGGCCGTCGGCGGCCCGGACCGGCACGGTCACCGCGACCAGGCCCGGCTCGATGAGCTGGTCGTCGAGCGCCCACCCCTGCTCCCGTGCCTGTGCCACCCGCTCCTCGAAGCCGGCCTCGGCCTCGCGGTGGCGCGGCGGTACGGCGGGAAAGCCCCGGTCCTCGGGGTCGGCGGCGCGGCGCTCGCGCCACCGGGTCCACTCCCGCGCCGTCCACTCGGCGGCGAACAGCGGGCCGGGCCCGGTGCGTTCGGCGGGCAGCAGGTCGCCGATGCGGAAGGTCAGGGACATGGCGCGGCGCCGGGTGGCCTGGTGGATGAACCGGATGCCGTCGCCGTCGCCCACCGCCAGGGAGACCGACTCGTCCAGCTCGTCGGCGAGCGCGTCGGCGTGCGGCCCAAGCAGGCCGGGCAGCCGGATCGCGGCGAGGTAGGCGTTGCCGAGCTCCATCAGGCGCGGGGCGAGCGCCGCGTCGCGGCCGTCGAGGCGTACGTACCCCATGCGCGCCAGCGTGGCCGCGACCCGGTCGACGGTGGCGCGGGCGAGGCCGGTGGCGCGCTCCAGCTCGCTGAGGCTCAGCCGCGCGTCCGCGTCGGTGAGCGCGCGCAGGACCGCGATGCCGCGCATGAGCGGGGCCACGGCCTCGGGGGGCGGGTCGGCGGGGCTGGTGGATGGCATCGGCTCTCCGTCATCGAGGAACGGGGGCGTTGACAGCCCCGGGTGGCGCGCGCAGACTCGGCGCACCCATCTTTGTGAAGTTTACTTCACCACGCGAACAGGAGAGCGCATGCACACCACCGTCGGGATCATCGGCGGCGGCCCGGCCGGACTGCTGCTCGCCCGGCTGCTCCACCGCGCCGGTGTCGACAGCGTCGTGCTGGAGAGCCGCGACCGCGCGTACGTCGAGCGCCGCCAGCGCGCCGGCATCCTGGAGCAGGGCACCGTCGACGTGCTGCGTTCCGTCGGCGCCGGGGCGCGCCTCGACCGCGAGGGCCTGGTCCACGACGGTATCGAGCTGCGCTTCGACGGGCGCGCCCACCGCCTCGACTTCCCCGCCCTCACCGGCGGGCGCAGGGTCACGGTGTACGCGCAGACCGAGGTGGTCAAGGACCTCGTCGCCCTCCAGCTCGCCGAAGGAGGCCCGCTGCTCTTCGAGGCCGAGGTCCACGCCGTCGACGGCGCCGACACCGACCGCCCCGCCATCCGCTACACCCACGAGGGCCGGGAGCAGACCCTCACCTGCGACTACGTCGTCGGCTGCGACGGCTTCCACGGCATCGCCCGCACCGCCGTGCCGGAGCACCTGCGCACCACGTACGAGCGGACCTACCCCTACTCCTGGCTGGGCATCCTCGCCGAGGCCCCGCCCGTCTACGACGAACTGATCTACGCCCACTCCCCGCGCGGCTTCGCCCTCGCCAGCATGCGTACCCCGGCCGTCAGCCGCCTCTACCTCCAGGTCCCGAACGGCACCGACCCCGCCGACTGGCCCGACGAGCGCGTCTGGGACGAGCTGGACGCCCGCTTCGCCCTCGACTCCGCGCCCGGCTGGCGGCTGAAGCGCGGCCCGGTGACGCAGAAGGCGGTGCTGCCGATGCGCAGCTGGGTCACCGAACCGATGCGCCACGGGCGGCTCTTCCTCGCCGGGGACGCCGCGCACATCGTGCCGCCCACCGGCGCCAAAGGCCTCAACCTCGCCGTGGCCGACGTGGTGGTGCTCGCCCGCGCCCTCGCCCACCGGGCGGGCACGGGCTCGGACGAGCTCCTGGAGGCGTACTCCGACACCTGTCTGCGCCGGGTGTGGCGGGCGGAGCACTTCTCGTACGCCATGACGACGACCCTGCACGCCGACCCGGCGCAGTCGCCGTTCGACACCCGCCTCCAGCTCGCGCAGCTCGAACGGATCGCCACCTCGCCGCACGCCGCCGCCGAACTGGCCGACAACTACACCGGCTTGCCGATGGGCTGAGCGGCCCCGCCGCGCGGGGCGCGCGCGGCGAGCGGGACGCACGCGATGGCGACGGCGCCGGCCAGCCCGGCCAGGGCGAACGCCGTGAAGCCCCAGCTGTCGTGGCCGCTCGCCGCCAGCACCCCGCCCAGCCACGGGCCGAACACCGCGCCCGTACGGCCCACGCCGGTCACCCAGCCGAGGCCGGCGGCGCGCTCGCTGTCGCGGTAGACGGTGGTGACGGCGGCGTACACCATGACCTGCGCGCTGAAGAGCACCACACCGGTGCCCGCGACCACCACGTACGTCCACCCCAGCGGCAGCTGGGACCGCAGCAGCAGCGCCCCGGCCGCCGTGAGCACGAACCAGATCGCCGACACCCGCACCGGGCCGAACCGGTCGGCGGTGCGGCCCGCGACGAGCAGGCCGACGATGCCGCCCGCGTTGATGACCAGCAGGAAGCTGACGGAGGAGCCGACCCCGTAGCCGGAGGCGCGCATCATCTGCGGCAGCCACGTCGACACCCCGTACACCAGCAGCAGCCCGCAGAAGGCCGCCAGCCACAGCAGCGGCGTCGCCCACCGCGACTCCGGCCGGAACAACGCCCGTACGGCCTCCAGGCGGCCCTTCGCCCCGGCCGCCGGCGCCTCCACGGGCGTCGGCCGCGCGAGCCCGTACCGGTCCGCGACCGCGTCCGCCCGCTCCCGCTCGCCCCGCGCGAGGAGCACCCCCGGCGACTCGGGCAGCAGCCTGAGCAGCAGCGGTACGGCGATGACGGCGGGCACCGCGCCCGCCCAGAACACCCAGCGCCACCCGGCGGCGGGCGCCACCGTGAGGCCGAGGCCCGTCGCGGCCATGCCGCCCGCGTGGTACGAGGTCATCAGCAGCCCCGTCGTCAGGGCGGCCCGGCGCGGCGGCGCGAACTCCATCACCATCGCCAGGCACAGCGGCATCAGCCCACCGAGCCCCAGGCCCGACACGAACCGCCCGGCGCCGAAGAACGCCGGGCTGCCCGCGAGCGCGCAGAGCGCCGAGCCGAACGAGAAGAGCGTGATGCTCGCGACCAGCAGGGGCCGGCGCCCGAGCCAGTCGGTGACGTTCCCGGCGGCGAGCGCGCCGATGAGCATGCCGAAGGTGGTCCAGCTGCCGATCGCGCCCGCGCTCGCCTTCGTGAGGCCGAGCCCGGCGTCGTCGAGCATGTGCGGCATGACGGCGCCGTAGATGTTGACGTCCATCCCGTCGAAGAAGACGGCCAGCCAGCACAGGGCGAGCACCGGGAAGACCGTACGGAACGTGCGTGGAGAAGTCATGACCGTCCCTGGGAAAGCTTGTTCGCGTGGTGAAATCCGTTTCACTTTTGTGCGGGCGAAGAGTCTCGGCTCGCGGCCGACCCCTGTCAATGCGTCGCGCACGGTTGTCCACCGGGCGCACGGGCCGCGCAGAGGCGAGGGTGGAAGGACACGGACCCACCGCCTCGGATCCCCAGGGAGCCCCATGAACCGCCCCGACGGCCCGGCGCTCTGCCTCGTCACCGGCGCCACCGGTTACATCGGCGGCCGGCTCGTCCCCGAGCTGCTGGCCGCCGGCCACCGCGTCCGCTGCCTGGCCCGCTCGCCCGGCAAACTCCGCGACCTGCCCTGGGCCGACCGGGTCGAGGTGGTCCGCGGCGACGTCACCGACGAGGAGTCGGTGCGCGAGGCGATGCGCGGCGTGGACGTGGCGTACTACCTGGTCCACGCCCTGGGCAGCGGCCCGGACTTCGAGAGCACCGACCGCACGGCCGCCCGGATCTTCGGCCGCTGCGCCCGGGGCGCCGGCGTCCGCCGCCTCGTCTACCTCGGCGGGCTCACCCCCGCGGGCGTACCGGAGCGCGCGCTCTCCCCGCACCTGCGCTCCCGCGCCGAGGTCGGCCGGATCCTGCTCGACTCCGGCGTGCCCACCGCCGTGCTGCGCGCCGCCGTCGTCCTCGGCTCCGGCTCGGCCTCCTTCGAGATGCTCCGCTACCTCACCGAGCGGCTGCCCGTCATGGTCACCCCCAGCTGGGTCCGCACCCGCATCCAGCCCATCGCCGTGCGCGACGTCCTGCGCTACCTCGTCGGCAGCGCGGACATGCCCGCCGACGTGAACCGCACCTTCGACATCGGCGGCCCCGACGTCCTGACCTACCGCGACCTGATGCGGCGGTACGCCGCCGTGGCCGGGCTGCCCCGACGGCTGATCCTGCCCGTGCCCGTCCTCACCCCGCGCCTGTCCAGCCTCTGGATCGGCCTCGTCACGCCCGTACCGCCCGGCATCGCCCGGCCGCTCGCCGAGTCCCTCCGCCACGAGGTCGTCTGCCGGGAGCACGACATCGCCGCCCACGTCCCCGACCCGCCCGGCCACCCCATCGGCTGCGACCGGGCCCTCGCCCTCGCCCTGCGCCGGGTCCGCGAGGCCCGGGTGACCACCCGCTGGTCCTCCGCGTCCGTGCCCGGCGCGCCGAGCGACCCGCTGCCGACCGACCCCGACTGGTCGGGCGGCAGCCTCTACACCGACCGGCGCGCCCGGTGGGTCGACGCCTCGCCCGACACCCTGTGGCGCGTCATCGAGGGCATCGGCGGGGAGAACGGCTGGTACTCCTTCCCGCTCGCCTGGGCGGTACGCGGCTGGCTCGACCGGCTCGCCGGAGGCGTCGGCCTGCGCCGCGGCCGCCGGGACGCGCACCGGCTGAGGGTGGGCGACTCGCTGGACTTCTGGCGCGTCGAGGAGATCGAGCGGGGCCGGCTGCTGCGGCTGCGCGCCGAAATGCGGCTGCCCGGCCTCGCCTGGCTGGAGATGTACGCCGAGGAGGACGGCGACGGCCGCAGCCGCTACCGCCAGCGCGCCCTGTTCCATCCGCACGGCCTCCTCGGGCACGCCTACTGGTGGGCCGTCTCCCCCTTCCACGCCACCGTCTTCGGCGGCATGGCCCGCAACATCGCCCGCGCCGCGGAGGACGAGGAGCGAGCCCGCCGGTCCCGGACGCGGGCCGCTGCCCAATACGAGTGACGTGGCCACGGCCAGGCGAGCCAAACCCCCCGTGCCCCGAGGTACTGCGTAGCGTTGCGGCCCATGGTGACATCGACCGAGCCCGTCGCCCCGGCACCGGTCTCCTCCTCCGCCTGGCGCCGTCGGGGCCGCGCCCTGGTGGGGTGGCTGACCACGACGGACCACAAGAGGATCGGACACCTGTACCTGGTCACCTCGTTCGGTTTCTTCCTCTTCGCGGGGGCGCTGGCCCTGGTGATCCGCGCCGAACTGGCCCGCCCCGGCATGCAACTGGTCACCAACGAGCAGTACAACCAGGCCTTCACGCTCCACGGCACCGTGATGCTGCTGCTCTTCGCCACCCCCACCTTCGCCGGGTTCGCCAACGCCGTCATGCCGCTCCAGATCGGCTCGCCCGACGTGGCCTTCCCGCGCCTGAACATGCTGTCGTACTGGCTCTTCCTCTTCGGCGGCCTCATGGTCGTCGGCTCCCTGCTGACCGCCAACGGCGCCGCCGACTTCGGCTGGACCGCCTACGCCCCGCTCAACCGGCGCGAGCACACCGCCCAGATCGGCGCCGACCTGTGGATCATGGGCCTGGCGCTCTCCGGGTTCGGCACCATCCTCGGCGCGGTCAACTTCATCACGACGATCATCGGGATGCGGGCCCCCGGGATGACGATGTTCCGGATGCCGATCTTCACCTGGAACGTGCTGCTGACCTCCGTCCTGGTGCTGCTCGCCTTCCCCGTGCTCGCCGCCGCGCTCCTCGCCCTGGAGTCCGACCGCGCCTTCGGCTCGCACATCTTCGACCCCCGCAACGGCGGCACGCTGCTGTGGCAGCACCTGTTCTGGTTCTTCGGCCACCCCGAGGTGTACATCCTGGCGCTGCCGTTCTTCGGCGTGGTCACCGAAGTCCTGCCGGTCTTCTCCCGCAAGCCCCTCTTCGGCTACATCGGCCTCATCGGCGCCACCATCGCCATCACCGGCCTGTCGGTGGTGGTGTGGGCGCACCACATGTTCGCCACCGGCGCGGTGCTCCTGCCCTTCTTCTCGCTGCTGAGCTTCCTCATCGCGGTGCCGACCGGCGTGAAGTTCTTCAACTGGATCGGCACCACCTGGAAGGGCTCCCTCAGCTTCGAGACCCCGATGCTGTGGGCCGTCGGCTTCCTCGTCACCTTCCTCTTCGGCGGGCTGACCGGCGTCGTCCTCGCCTCGCCGCCGATGGACTTCCACGTCACCGACACGTACTTCGTCGTCGGCCACTTCCACTACGTGCTCTTCGGGACGATCGTCTTCGCGATGTTCTCGGGCTTCCACTTCTGGTGGCCCAAGATGACCGGGCGCATGCTCGACGAACGGCTCGGCCAGATCCACTTCTGGACGCTGTTCGCGGGCTTCCACCTGACGTTCCTCGTCCAGCACTGGCTGGGCGCGGAGGGCATGCCGCGCCGGTACGCCGACTACCTCGCCGCCGACGGGTTCACCGCGCTCAACATGGTGTCGACCATCGGTTCGTTCCTGCTGGGCCTGTCGACGTTCCCGTTCCTCTACAACGTGTGGAAGACCGCCCGCCACGGCAAGCGGGTCGACGTCGACGACCCCTGGGGCTACGGGCGCTCCCTGGAGTGGGCCACCTCCTGCCCGCCGCCCCGCCACAACTTCATCACCATGCCGCGCATCCGCTCCGAGTCGCCCGCCTTCGACCTGCATCACCCGGCGATCGTCGAGCGCGAGCGGGAGGAGACCCTGGGCCGCCGCCGCGACGTGGTGGAGCCGGGACCGGGGGAGCAGTAGGACCCCGCTGCGGCAAGGGCCGGGCGGCGACGGGGCGTGCGGACCCCGGCCCCGGTGGCTACCGTAAGGACAGGGTGCCCTTCGACCGAAGGGACGGTGCCTCATGTCCGAGAAGCATTCCCAGGGCCACGGCCACTGCTGCGGGGACATCGGCCGCCGCGTGGCCGCCCGCCGCGAGCAGCTCGGCCTCAGCCGCGAAGAGGTCGCCCGCCGCGCCGGCTCGGCGCCCGGCTACATCCAGTACCTGGAGGAACAGCCCGCCACCCCCGGCATCGGCTTCCTGCTGCGCCTGGCCGACGCGCTGGAGACCAGCGTCATCGAGCTGGAGGGCGGCACCGCCGACCTTCCGCCCGGCTCCGGCGTCCCCGCCCAGCGGCCGCTCCTCACCGAGCTGAGCCGTGACGAGTGCGGCGCCCTGCTCGGCACCCACGGCGTCGGCCGGGTCGCGCTGACCAGCCACAGCCACCCCGCGATCATGCCGGTCACCTATGTCGTGGCCGAGGGCGAGGTGGCGTTCCGGACGCCGCCGGACGCCCTCCCGGCGACCGGCCCCGGCGGCGAGGTCGCCTTCGAAGTGGACCACATCGACGATGTGGTGGGCCGCGGCTGGAGCGTCCTGATCGTCGGCGAGCCCCGCCCGATCACCGACCCCGAGGCCGTACGCCGCCTCGACCGGCAGGCGTACCGCGCCCCCTGGCCGGATGCCGAGGGCGCGCGGTGGGTCGCGCTCAGGCCCACCCAGGTCACCGGCCGCAGGGTCGACGTGTGGGACGCCCACCGGCACGTACGCCGGCGTCTCGAACAGGCGTGAAGCCCTCCGGCTAGCGCCGACTAGCGCACCACCGGCAGCGGCAGCTCGCACTCCTCGCCCGGCTCGACCAGCACCGCCCGCTCCGGCAGCTCCACGTCGATCGGGTCGCGCCCGGACCCCGGCACGGCGATGTGCAGGCTCCCCGGCGCCATCCGCAGCGACACGCCCCAGTGGCCCCGGTAGCGCAGCGTGAAGCAGAACTCCGACAGCTCCGGCAGCGGCACCGGGTCCAGCCGCAGCGCCCCGCCCCGCGTCTCCAGGCCCGTCAGGCCGCGCTGGACGAGGTCGAGGGTGCCCGCCATCGCGCCCAGGTGGATGCCCTCACCCGTCGTACCGCCCTGGATGTCCGCGATGTCGCCCTCCAGCGCCTCCTGGCAGAACCGCCACGCCTCCGACCGCCGCACCCGCGCCAGCACCCAGCCGTGGACGAGGCCGCTCAGCGTGGAGCCGTGGCTCGTGCGGTGCAGGTAGTAGTCGACGGTGCGGCGCCACATCTCCTCGTCGAGGACGTAGCCCAGCCGGCTGAAGAGCGTGCGCAGCTCGGCGGGCGAGAACAGGTAGCCCAGCATCAGCACGTCCGCCTGCTTGGACGCCTTGTAGCGGTTGACGCTGTCGCCCTCCGCCTCCAGGATCCGGTCCAGCCGCCGGATGTCGCCGAACCGGCGCCGGTACCCCTCCCAGTCGAACTCCGCCAGCTCCCCGAATCCCTCGAACTGGCTGATCACCCCCTCGTGGAACGGCACGTGCAGCATGCGCGACACGTCCTCCCACAGCTCCAGCTCCCCGTGGTGCAGCCCAGTGCGCTCCACCAGCTCCAGGCGGCGCGGCTCGGGCAGCGAGCGCAGCAGGTCCAGGGTGCGGGCCAGCACCCAGGCGGCCGTGACGTTGGTGTACGCGTTGTCGTCGAGGCCCGGCTCGGCGGAGCCCGGGTAGGCGTCGTGGTACTCGTCCGGCCCGACCACCCCGCGGATGCGGTAGCGGCCCAGCGCCGGATCCAGCTGGGCGCGGCAGGCCCAGAAGCGGGCGATCTGCAGCAGCATCTCCGCGCCCTTGGTGTGCAGGAACTCGCTGTCGCCGCTCGCCTCGCAGTACTGCCACACGTTGTACGCGATCGCCGAGCCGACGTGGTGCTGGAGGTGCGAGTGGTCCGGCACCCAGCGCCCCGAGCGCGGGTTGAGGTGCAGCCGCTGCGCCTCCTCGCGGCCGTCGCTGCCGCTCTGCCACGGGTACATCGCCCCCGTGCACCCCGCGTCCAGGGCGCTGAAGCGGGCCCGCTCCAGCCGCCGGTAGCGGTAGGTGAGCAGAGCCCGGGACGTCTCGGGGAAGTGGAGGTTCAGGTACGGCAGCACGAAGAGCTCGTCCCAGAAGATGTGGCCCCGGTACGCCTCCCCGTGCAGCCCGCGCGCCGGAACGCCCACGTCGAGGTCGCCGGTGTGCGGGGAGAGGGTCTGCAGGACGTGGAAGAGGTGCAGCCGCAGGATCCGGCCCGCCTCGTCCGGCACCTCCAGCTCGGCCCGCCGCCACAGCTGCTGCCACGCGGCGCGGTGCGAGGCCAGCAGCTCCTCGAACGACCCGGCGCGCCGCACCCGGTCCACGGCCGCGTGCAGCGGGTCGCCGATCGCCGGGTCGCGGGAGGTGTGCAGGGCGACGGTCTTGTCCACGACGACCGCCCGCCCCGGCTCCATGGCCAGCCGCATGCGCTGCACCGCGCGCCGCTGCGGGTGGTGGGACGTGCCCTCCACGCCCGCCGCGGTGATGCGGGCCGCCATGCCGACGCGGATGTCCGAGGTGGTGGTGCGGCAGCGCAGCCACACCGTGTCGGCGGCGGCGTCGCCTGTGTGCACGTGGATGAGGTGGCGGGTGGCCAGCTGCCGGTAGCGGGCCACGCCCGTGTTCTCGACCGACCCGTCGAGGGCGGCCTCCACCTCCAGCGTGCCGCTCCAGTTGTCGGCCGTGAACACCGTACGCAGGGCCGCCAGGTGCGGGTCGCCCATGTGCACCAGCCGGTGCTGCCGCACGGTCAGCCGCCGCCCCTGCTCGTCCCCGTACCGCGTCACCCGCTCCAGCGTGCCCTGGCGCAGGTCGAGGGTCTGGCGGTGGTCGAGGAGCCGGCGGCTGTCCGGGGTGAGCCACGGGCCCGGGCGGCCCTCGCCGTTCAGCCGGTAGCGCAGCACCAGCCAGTTGGGCAGGTTGACCAGGTCCTCGTTCTCGACCGTGCGCCCGGCCACCTCGGACGTCAGGCGGTTGTAGCACCCGGCCACGTACGTACCGGGGTAGTGGGTGCCGTCGGCCGCGCACTCGGAGGCGGCGCCCCGGGTGGCGAAGTAGCCGTTGCCGAGGGTGCACAGGGACTCCCGGAGGCTCTCCTCCTCCGGCAGGTACGCCTCGTACTCCCACGTCCAGTCCGTCCGGTCCGTCACGTCCGGGCTCCCTTGTCCGTGGGCAGGAGTTCCGCGAGGTCGTGGACGACGAGGTCGGCGCCCGCGCGCCGCAGCGCGTCCGCCGTGCCGGGGCCCGCCCGGCGGTCCACCCCCACGACCAGGCCGAAGCCGCCGCGCCGCCCCGCCTCCACGCCCGCGAGCGCGTCCTCGACGAGCGCGCACCGCCCGGTGGGCACCCCCAGTCGGCGGGCCGCCTCCAGGAACAGCGCGGGCTCCGGCTTGCCGGGCAGGCCGAGCCGCGCCGCCTCGATCCCGTCCACCACCGCGTCGAAGAGGCCGATGACGTCCGCGCGCACCAGCAGCTCCCGGGCGTGCCGCGATGCCGACGCCGCCGCCAGCGGCACCCCGGCCGCGCGCAGCGCCCGCAGCAGCCGCACCGTGCCGGGGTAGGCGGCGATGGGCCGCTCCCGCAGCAGCGCGGTGAAGAGCCGCTCCTTCACGGTGGCGACCTCCGCCACCGCGGCGTCGTCCGGCCGCAGGCCCCGCGACGCCAGGAAGGCCGCCGCTCCGTCGGGGCGGGACCTGCCGTCCACGTGGCGCGCGTAGTCCTCGCCGGTGTCGAACGGGCGGCGCTGCCCCGGGTCCGGTGGCGGGTGGTCGCGAAGGAAGGCGTCGAAGGCGCCCTTCCAGGCCGCCGCGTGCACCCGGGCCGAGTCGGTGATCACCCCGTCGGTGTCCAGGACCACGCCCCGCGCCGAGTCCAGCGCCGGCACCCCTGCGGTCATGGCACCTCCCTCGGCCCGTGTCCTCCCGGGAGATGCGAGTCCCCAGGAACGGCCGCCGTACCCGTCCGGACGGTGTGACCGAGGTGCTTACAGCGGCGCGAGGCGCGGGAGGGTGCCGTTGAGGTAGTGGTCGCCGATGTCGCGCAGGCGCCGCGCCGGGGAGGTGTGCGCGGTGAGCACGCGCGCGTTGCGCCAGAAGCGGTCGAAGCCCGCGCCGTCGGTGAGCTCCAGGACGCGGGTGGTGATGTGCACGGCCGACCTGCTGGTGACGGCCTCCGCCGCGGCGACGAGTACGGCGATGTCGGCGTGTCCCTCCACGTCGAGCGCCGCCCCCGCCAGCAGCCCGCGCGCCAGGGCGTCCGTCGCGCGCTCCACGACCGCGGCGGCGGTGTGCGCGGCGGTCGCCAGCTCTCCGTAGGCGAGGAGGAGGTACGGGTCCGCGCCCTCCGCCGCGGGCGGCCGGGCGGCCTGTGCGGCGCGGCTGACGTCGCGCGCTTCCGCCAGCGCGCCCTCGGCGACGCCCAGGGCGACGTGGACCCGCAGGAGCCGCAGCGCGAGCGGGGCGAGGGCGGTGAACGGCGCGACGGCGTGGTCGTCGCGCGGCACGGCCCCGAGGACGTCGGCCGCGCCGACCGGGACGCCGTCGAAACCGACGGTGCCGCCGCCGGACAGGCGCTGTCCGACGCGGTCGGCCGCCGGGTCGGCGGACACGCCGGGATGCGCCGGGTCCGCCAGGACGACGAGTAAGTCGCCGGTTCCGGTGCACCGGGCGCCGACGACCAGCCGGTCGGCGACCGCCACCCCGGCGTCGAAACGCCGGCGCCCGTTCAGGACGTACGCGCCGCCTTCCCGCGATACGAGGGTGAGGCCGGGCCCGGCGCCGTCGTCCCCGCTTCCGCCCCCGGTCTCGCCTTCGCCGTCGGGCAGGTCGATGCCGCCGGCGAGGAGCCACCGGCCGCTCCTGGCGCGCCGCTCGAAGCGCGCGGCGGCGTCGCCGGAGCCGAGGAAGCGGCCGCTCCAGGCCAGGACGTAGTGGTGCGCGAGGAGTTCGCCGATGGAGCCGTCGGCCGCCGCGATCTCCTTGACCGCCGCGCAGGCCGTCCGCCAGTCGGCGCCGCCGGCCTCCTTCGGTGCGGGCGGTGTGAGCAGCGTCGGCAGGCCGGCCTCGCGCAGCCGCGCGGCTTCGTCGAACGGCGGGCCGCCCGCCCGGTCGCGGGCGAGCGCGTCGGCGGCGAGGTCGTCGGCGACCTCCCGGGTGACGCGCGGCCAGTTCACGTCGTCCGCCGATGTCGGCGCTGTCGCGGTCGCCACGGTCACCTCACAGGAGTTCCGGTTTTCCCACTGATTCAGTAGGGATAGTGGCAGAGGTGATTCCCCGCGCCCAAGGGGCAGTTCGAGGCGTGGACACTCCGGGACCACGACGTGAGACGGTCGTGGATCGGACGGATCAGGGGTTCGTCCAGGCGGCCGGGTTCTCGGTGAGCGCCGACACCTCGGCCGGCAGCCTGGCCGAGGCGACGTCGGCCAGGCTCACGCCCTCCAGGATCTGCCGCACGTGCGCCCGCAGGGCGATCCACAGCGGCAGCAGCGACTCCGCCGCTCCCGAGTACGACAACTCCGGCGGCCGCACCCCGCGCACCGACACGAGCGGCCCGTCCGCGACCCGTATGACGTCGGCGACGCTGATCGACGCCGCGGGCCGCGCCAGCCAGTAGCCGCCGTTCCCGCCGCGCCGGCTGTGCACGAGCCCGCCGCGGCGCAGGTCGTTGAGGATCGACTCCAGGAACTTGTGGGACACGCCCTGGGACGCGGCGATCGCCTCGGCCTTGACCGGCCCCGTGTCCTGCGCGGCGGCGAGCTGGAGCGCGGCACGCACCGCGTAGTCGGCCCTGGCTGAAATGCGCATGCCCGGCATTATCCCGTACGCGGTGCGCGGTGCCCCGGGCGTCGGCCCGGCGCCCGTGCTCAGACGCGCTGCCAGAGCGCCGGCACGTTCGGCGGCTCCCAGCCCGCCTGCGCCTGGTGGCCCTGGAGGCAGCGGTAGGCCGCGCCGCCGTAGGTCACCTGGTCGCCGGCCGTGTAGACCGTGCCGGCCGCCCACGTGCCCCCGGGCTCGCCCGGGTCGCCCGGGTCACCGGGGTCGCCGGGGTCGCCCGGGCCCGTCGTCGTCTTCAGCGTCAGCCCGTACGCCTGGAGCAGCGGGTTGATCGGCTGGTGGAACGTCGTCCCGCCGCTGCGGCAGTCACCCGAACCGCCGGAGGTGACCCCCTGCGCCTGGCTGCCCGAGAGGTACGAGCCGCCCGAGTCGCCCGGCTCGGCGCACACGGACGTCCGGGTCACGCCGGTGATGGTGCCCTCGGGGTAGGTGACGCTGGTGTTGTGCTGCTGGATGGTGCCGCAGTGCCATCCGGTGGTGGAGCCCGAGCGGCAGATCGAGGCGCCGACCGGCTGCTGCACGGAGCCGGTCACCTGGACGTTCCGGCCGCCGGCGCCCTTGACGTACGGGGTCGAGGTCCAGCTGCTGTTGGCCGCCACCCACGCCATGTCCCGGCCCGGGAAGCTGGACGCCTGGAAGGTGCCCTGCGCCACCTGGTTGAAGCCGCTCGTGCTCGTGCCCGCCCGGCCGCAGTGGCCCGCGGTGGCGAACCCCTGCTGGGTGCCGCGGGTGATGGCGAAACCGACGGAGCAACGCCCGCCGCCGCCCATGTAGTACGCGTCACCGCCCCTGATGTCGTAGAGCGGGCGCGGTCGTTCGGTGGTCGCCTCGACCCGCACGCGCGTCCGGTCGGCGCCGCTCGCGCGGATCAGCGACTCGGCCGCCGACGCCTTCACGGCGCGTATCACCACGGTGTTGGCGCGGACGTCGACGTACCAGACGGGCGCGTCGGCCGTGGAGTTGCGGAGGGCCGCGCGGTCCAGGGCCGCCTTGGTGCGGTCCAGCTCGGCCAGGGTGTGCGGCACGACCCGGGCCCGGGCCCCGGCCGCCGTGATGGCCGCGGCGTCGGCGGCCCGCGTGGTGGCCACGGTGAGCGTGCCGGCCTCGGCGCCGTCCACCCAGGCCCCGGCGTACGCGCCCGCCAGCCGCTGCTGGAGCCGGGCCGCGGCCGCGCCCGCCTCCGCCTCGTTGGCGAGCCGCCGCGCGGCCTGGGCGGGCGTGAGGCCGAGGTCCCGCTGCAGGGCGCCGAGCAGCTCCGGCGGGGCGGCGGAGACGGCCAGGGTGTCGGCTGCGGTGGCGGCGGTGCGGGGCCCGGGGGAGGGGGGAGCGGCGGCGCCCGCCGCCTGCGGCGTGGCCAGGAGCAGCGCGCCCGCGGCGGCCGCGGCGACGGCGCACGCCGCTGCGGCGTTTCTGTGCGACATGGGGGAGTGCCCTTCCGGTCGGTTCGGTGAAGGTTGCCGAAACGGTAGGAAGGGCGAAGGGCCGCGCGGCAGATGTCAGTTGACCCCCTCCCTCGCGTTATGGACGGCGGCGGGGGTACGCCGGGACGCCAGCCAGCGCGTATAGCTGGGGCTGCGCGCCACCGCGTCCCGGTGCGCGGCGCGCACGTGGGCGACCACCGCCGGGGCCCAGGCCGCCGCCGGGGCCTCGGGGTGCCAGCCCAGCAGGTGCCGCCAGACCAGCGGCGTACCGGTGAGCGGCCGCGTCACCATCCCGGGCGTGGCCGGGAACGTGGCGCGGCACAGCCCCACGGCCCGCCCCACCTCCACCAGGTGCACGCAGGACGCGAGGTCCGTCTCGTACACGCACGCCGGGGTGAAACCCGCGCGGACGCAGGCGGCCGCGAAGCAGTCGCCGAAGCAGCCGTCGCCCGGCACGTCCGTCCACGCCTCCGCGGCCAGTTCCGCCAGCTCGATCTCGGGGCGCGCGGCGAGCGGATGGCCGGCCGCGAGCATCACGAAGACCGGATCGCGCGCCACCTCCGTCCAGGCGAGCCGCCCCGCAGCGGGCTCGGGCGGCGCGCTCTCGCCGCAGGCGCCGACGAGCGCGTAGTCCAGCCGTCCCTCGGCCACCGCCGCGGCGATCTCGCGTTCGGACCAGGAGGTGTGGGTGGTCACCGACGCGCCCGGTTCGGCGGCGGCCAGCCGGTCCACCAGCCCGCCCAGCAGCGGCCCGTGGGTCCCGCCGAGCCGGAAGGCGGGCGCCCGCGCCGGGCCGGGCTCACGGGTGCGGGCGAACCGCACCGCCTCCTGCTGGAGTGCGCACACCGCGGGCAGGACCACACGGGCCCGCTCCAGCACGAGTTCGCCGAGCGCCGTGGCCCGCACCCCGCCGCGCCCGCGCTCGAACAGCGCGCCTCCCAGCGAGCGCTCGATCCGGCGCAACTGCGCGCTGAGCGCGGGCTGGGCGAGCCCCAGCTCCGTGGCGGCCCTGGTCAGACTGCCCGCGTCGGCGATGGCCCGGATCGTCTTCAGGTGGCGCAACTCCAAGTCCATGAGGGCAGCTTGGCCGCCGCCGCTGCCCCGGGCAATAAGCAGGTCCAGACCAAAAGTCGGCCGGAATCGGCCCGCGCCGGTCCGCGTGGGCCCGTACCCGCCCGGGCAGGATGCGGACGCCGGGCACCGCCGTGCCCGAAAGCACCCACGTACGCCACGTACGCCACATACAGCGGAGAGCGGAGCACCCATGGCGACCACCGAGACGTCCCCGCCCGGCCCGGCAGGCCTGCCGCTGCTCGGCTCCCTGCTGGACCTCAGGAGCGACTCGCTCGCCGCCTTCCTGCGGGCCCAGCGCGCGCACGGGGACGTCGTGCGGTTCACGGCCGGACCGCCCGGGCTGCGGTCGGAGCTGTACGGGGTCTTCTCGGCGGAGGGCGCTCAGCAGGTCCTGGCCACGGATTCCGCCGGCTTCCGCAAGGACAACGCCTTCTACCAGGAGGTCCGGGAGTCCTTCGGCAACGGCCTGCTGACCAGCCAGGACGCCGACTACCTGCGGCAACGCAGGCTCGTCCAGCCGCTCTTCACCCGCCGCCGCGTCGACGGCTACGCGTCGGCGCTCACCGACGAGACCTCCGCCATGCTGCGGCGCTGGGACGGCGTCGAGGCCGTGGACGTCCTCGACGAGATGACGCGGCTGACCCTGCGCGCCGTCGCCCGCATCCTCTTCGGGGTCGACGTCGACGCCGCCGTCGACGGCGTGGAGCGCTCCTTCCCCGTCATAGGCGAGTACGTCCTGCGGCGCGGCTTCTCGCCGCTCAACCCCCCGCGCGCGTGGCCGACCCCCGCCAACCGCCGTGCCGCCGCCGCGACGGACGAGCTGTACGCGGTCTGCGACCGCATCGTCGAGGAGCGGCGCGCGCAGGGCGGCGACGCCGAAGGCGAGGACCTGCTGACCCTGCTGGCGCGGGCCGAGAGCGCCGAGGACGGCAGCCTGGACGCCTCGGAGCTGCGCGACCAGGTGCTGATCTTCCTGCTGGCGGGTCACGAGACGACGGCGACCTCACTCGGCTTCGCCCTGCACCTGCTGGCGCTCCACCCCGAGGAGCAGACCCGGGCCCGCGCCGAGGTCGCGCGCGTCCTGGACGGGCGCACGCCCACGGCCGCCGACCTCGACGCGCTGCCGTACCTGACCATGGTCCTGAAGGAGGCCATGCGCCTGTACCCGGCGGCCCCGGTGATCGGCCGCCGCGCCGTCGAGGCCACCGCCGTCGGCGGCCACACCATCCCCGCCGGCGCCGATGTGATCGTCGCCCCCTGGGTGACCCACCGCCACCCGCTCTACTGGGAGGATCCGGAGCGCTTCGACCCCGAGCGCTTCACCCCCGAGGCCGAGAAGGCCCGGCCGCGCTACGCCTGGTTCCCCTTCGGCGGCGGGCCGCGCGCCTGCATCGGGCAGCACTTCTCCATGCTGGAGTCGGTGCTCGCGCTCGCGATGGTCCTCCAGGGGTACGAGCTCACCGCCGTCGACCGCACGGTGCCGGTGCGGGCGGCCATCACGCTGCGCCCGGCCGGCCCGGCGCGCTGCGTCCTGACGCCGGTGGGCAGGGCCCGCTGATCGGGTAGTCGGCGGGCCCGGACCGGTAGCGCGGGGGCGGGAGCGGGTAAAGCCGCGCCCATGACCGGTATTGACCTCAGCAGCGCGGCGTTCGGCGACCACCAGGCGATCCCTCGCCGCTACACGGGTGAGGGGGAGGACATCTCGCCGCCCCTGTCGTGGTCGGCTCCGCCGGACGGCACCGCGGAGCTGGTGCTGGCCTGCGAGGACCCCGACGCCCCGAACGGCACGTTCCTGCACTGGCTGGTCACGGGCATCGACCCCGGCAGCACCGGCGTGGAGGAGGGCGAGACCCCCGCCGGGGGCCGGGAGTGGCCCAACGACTTCGGCCGCACCGGCTGGGGCGGCCCCCTGCCCCCGCCGGGCCACGGCCGCCACCGCTACTTCTTCCGCCTGTGGGCCGTCTCCGAGCCGCTGCCGCTCGACGGCGCCCCGTCGGCCGACACCGTGCACCGGGCGCTCGCCGGGCGTGAACTGGCGAGCGGCGCCCTCATGGGCACCTATCAGCGCTGACGCCCACCCGAGGGCGTCGCCGCGTCGGCGTACCGCAGCAGCGCCCCCACCCCGTCGCGCAGCCGCACGTCCGCCTCCGGTACGACGACGAGTTCGGCGCCGGTGCCCACCACCGCCCGCACCAGGGCCTCGTCGGCCCGTTCCCGGCGCGGTGCCCGGACGCCGAAGGAGAGCAGCTCCTCCTCCGAGAGCGCCAGCTGCGCGGGCCCGGGGCCGATCCACAGCAGGTCCGCCGGCTGCCACGGCCGCGGCGGGTGCAGCAGCAGCGCCGTGACCTGGCCCCGCTGCAATGCGGCCACCGTTTCGGCGAGGCCCTCGGCCGTCGTGGCTCCGCCGCGCGCCCGCCGCGCCAGGAACGTCTCGACGAGGGCCCGGTCGTGTGCGGCCATGCGTCCGCGCAGGACGCTCGCCACCTGCGGCTCCAGCAGCGCGCGGGCCGTGTCCGTCGGGGTGGGCCCGCCGACCCGTACGACCCGGTCGCGCAGCTCGCGCGGCAGGCGGCGGATCAGCACGTTGCCCGCCCACTCGTCGCCGCCGACCACGACGGCGTCCGCGCCGCCGCGCCCGGCCCGGGCGCCCAGCTCGCGGCCCAGCCGCACCGCGGCGGCGTGCCACTCGGCCACCGGCACCCGCCGCCGCAGCCGCTCGCCCGGGGCGACGCGGGAGACCGGCCACCTCCCGGCCTCGGCCGCCACCGTCACCGTGCCGTGCGCGTCGGCGGTCGGCAGCCCCCGGTAGTGCACCACCACGGCGAGGTACGGGATCTCCGGGACGTGCTGCGCCACCAGCGGCATGGCGTCCGGCAGCAGCCCGTACCGCGCGACGTCGTGCGCCGGCGGGCTCGGCAGCTCGTCGTCGAGCACGAGCGCCCCGTGCGCGGTGAAGATCGCCTGCCCGTGCAGACCGGGCACCTCCGCGTCCGCGCCCACCACCTCCTCCACGGCCGCGAGGGACTCGCGGTCCGCGCCCTGCCGCGCCAGCCGCTCGCGCAGCCGCCGCCAGCGCAGCGCGATCGCCCGCTCGGGATCGTCGACGTCCCGCGAGGTGTCCAGGTATACGGAGGTGAACGGGCCCCGCTCCGCGTAGAGGGGCTCCAGGAACGAAAGCCTCATACCTCCGATGATGCTTCAGACGCGCCGTCAAGCGCGGGTGGAGGGGGACGGGCGCGGATAGACCCGGGACTGCTTGACACTGCCGAAGGCGAAGCTCGACTCGATCGACGCGATCCCCGGGATGGCGTGGATCCGCGTGCGGACCAGCACCTCGTACGCCTCCAGGCTCTCGATGACGACCCGCAGCAGGTAGTCGCTGCTGCCCGCCATGAGGTAGCAGTCCTGGATGTGCTCGATGAGCCCGACGTGCTCCTCGAAGGCGTTGACGGCCTCGGCGGTGTGGCGCTCCAGCCGGACCCGGACGAAGACGGTGATCGGCAGCCCGAAGGCCACCTGGTCGACCATGGCCGTGTAGCCGCTGATCAGCCCGGAGTCCTCCAGCCGGCGCACGCGCCGCAGGCAGGGGGAGGGGGAGAGGCGTACCCGGTCGGCGAGGTCCTGGTTGGACAGCCGCCCATCGGCCTGCAGCTCCCGGATGATGTGAAGGTCGACGGCGTCCATGGTTCCTCGCTCTTTGGCAGATTCTGCCCCCATGGTGGCTCTGCGGGGCGAAAGTAGCAATCGCCTGCCTCGGACCAGGACCTAATGTTGCTCACTGCCGGATCGGAGCAAGCCTGCTGGAGGAACGCGTGACGCCGACGAACACGAGCGCCCCGGCGGCCCCCGAGGCCGCGCCGCGTGCGCCGCGCACGTGGTCCGCTCGCGGCTCGTCCCCCGACGCCCTCGGCATGCTCGCACTCCTCCTCACCGTGGGCATCTGGGCCGCCTTCGCGCTCAGCGCCCGCGCCCTGAGCGCCTCGACCCTCCTGCCGGCCGACGCCGCGCTGCTGCGGTTCGGCGTGCCGCTGCTGGTGCTGGCGCCCGCGCTGTGGCGGCGGCGGCACCGGTTGCGGGCGGTGCGGCCGGGGCCCGCCGTGAAGATCGTCTGCGGGGCCGGGGTGCCGTTCTTCCTGGCGGCGATGCACGGCGGCTCCCTGACCTCCGCGGCCTTCGTCGGGGCGATCATCCCGGGCATGGTGCCGCTCTTCGTCTCCGCGCTCATGGTCGCGGGCGGCCGGGGCGTGCCGCGCGGTACGCAGGCCGCCGGGCTCGTCCTCATCGCGGTCGGCGTCGTCGCCCTGGTGTGGCGCCACCTCGTCCCGATCGACACCGGGGTGCTGGCCGGCGCCGGCACGCTGCTGGTCGCCAGCGGGCTGTGGGCGCTGTACACCGTGGGGCTGCGCGAGGTGGACCTCGACCCCGTCGGGTCCATCGGTCTGCTGTGCCTGCCGTCCTTCGCCGTGATCGCGCTCCTCGCCCTCACCGGCGTGCTCCCGACCGGCCTGGCCCACGCCGCCGTCGGCGACATCGCGCTGTTCCTGGTGGTGCAGGGCCTCGGCGTCGGGCTGTGCGCGGGCCTGCTGTACGCGTTCGCCATCCGCAGGCTCGGCCCGGAGCGCGCCTCCGTCGTCGGCAGCCTCAGCCCCGTCGCCGTCGTCCTCCTCGCCATCCCGCTGCTCGACGAGTCGCCGACGCTGCCCGTGCTCGTCGGCGTACCCCTGATCACCGCCGGCGTCGTCCTCGCCAACCGCCGCCGCACTCACACCCACACCCGTACCGGCACCAGCCGCACCCGCACCACCCGACCCGAGGTTCCCACCGATGCTTGAGCTGCTCCCCGCCCCGCCCGCCGACCCGCTGTGGGACCTGGCCGCCGCGTACGCCGCCGACCCGCGCCCCGAGCGGCTGAACCTCGTCCTCGGCGTCTACCGCGACCACACCGGCGCCACCCCCGTCATGGCGGCCGTCCGCGAGGCCGAGATACGCCTGGCGGAACGGTCCGCCTCCAAGGAGTACCGGGGCCTGTCCGGCAACATGGCCTTCAACCGCGCCATGCTGACCATGGTGCTCGGCGGCGCCGACGGCGCCGACGGCCCGGCCGGCCGGGCCACCGCCGTGCAGACCGTCGCCGGCACGGGGGCGCTGCGCCTGCTGGCCGACCTGATACGCGTCACCCGCCCCGGCACCACGGTGTGGATCAGCGACCCGGCCTACGTCAACCACCGACCCATCCTGGAGGCCGCGGGCCTGACCGTACGGACGTACGCCTGGCCCGGCATGCTCGACGACCTGCGCGCCGCGCGCCGCGACGACGTCGTGCTCCTCCAGGGCTGCTGCCACAACCCCACCGGCGTGGACCCGTCCCCCGAGACCTGGGAGGCGCTGGCCGATCTGGCCTGCCGCAACGGCTGGATGCCCTTCGTCGACCTGGCGTACCACGGCCTCGGCGACGGCCTGGAGGCCGACTTGTGGGCCACCCGGATGCTGGCGGCACGGGTGCCCGAGATGCTCATCGCCGTCAGCTGCTCCAAGAACTTCGGCCTCTACAGCGACCGCACCGGCTGCGCCGTCGTCCTCGGCCCCTCCCGCACCGCCCTGCGGCACGTCGAGACAGCCCTGCAGAACGCCGCCCGGACGCTGTACTCGATGCCGCCGGAGCACGGCGCCGCCGTCGTCACCACCATCCTGGAGGACGACGGGCTGCGCGCCGCCTGGCGGGCCGAGCTCGACGTCATGCGCGGCCGGATCACGGCCAACCGTGCCGATCTGACCGCCCACCTGGGCGCACTGGGCCGGGAGGACGAGGCGCTGGCGCTGGCGCGGCAGAAGGGCATGTTCTCGACGCTGCCGCTCGGCCCCGAGCAGATGCGCCGCCTGCGCGACGAGTTCGCCGTCTACGGCACGACCTCCGGCCGCATCAACATCGCGGGCATCCCGGCCCACCGCATCCCGTGCCTGGCGCGGGGCATCGCGGCGGTGCTGGAACAGCCGTACGCGGTGGCCGGGTAAGCACCCGTCAGGAGACGCCGTCGGTACGCCGTCCGGACGGCGTCAGGACGTCTCGGGGTCCCGTTGGGGAGGCCCCCAGGGGCGTTGCAGAGTGGCGCGCAGCGCGGTCACGGTGGCCTCGCCGAGGCGGCGGGCCAGTTCCTCCTCCAGCCCGGCGATCACGGACAGCGCGAGGAGGTGCACGCGCCGCCCCTCGTCCGTCATCACGATGAGGCGGCTGCGCGCGGAGGCCGGGTCCGGCACCTGCTCGAGCAGGCCCATGCCGATCAGCGCGTGCACGGCCTGGTGCGCGCTCTGCCGCGTGATGCCCATGCGGCGGGAGAGGTCGGAGACCGTCGTACCGTCGGACGCCAGATGGGCGAACACGTTCTGCTGGGCCAGGGTGATGGGCCGCTCCCCGGCGTCCTCCATGGCGGTGGACACGGCCGTGTCGAACCAGTACTTCGCCTGGGCGAGCAGCTGCGGCAGGTTGAGGGACTCGGGCTGTCCGTTTTTCTCCATGGCGGGTCGAAAGTGTAGGCCGCCACGGGCAGTGCCCTTGCCCCCGGCCGCACCACACCCTTAATGTCAGGTAACCTGACATTCGCTTTCGGTGGACGACCGGAGACACACATGACCATCGAGTACGCCACCCGGTACCGCACCCGCTCCCTCATCCCGCCCGAGCCGGGCACGCCGTACTTCATCGAGAAGGGCATGGGCGACCGCGCCCACCTCTTCGGCGACCTGATCACCGTCTACGCGGGCGGCGAGCAGACCGAGAACACCTTCAACTTCTTCACCGTCGAGGGCCCCAAGGGCGACCTCATCCCGTCCCACACCCACCCCGACACCTACGAGGTCTTCTACGTCACCGACGGCGCGGTGCGGCTGTTCGTCGAGGACCTGGAGGGCGAGCAGCACGAACGGCTGCTCACCCCCGGCGACTTCGGCTTCGTACCGAAGAACTGCGCCCACGCGTACCGCATCGAGCGCCACCACAGCCGGGTCGTCGGCGTGGCGGCCGGCCCCGGCGGCACCTTCGAGCGCTTCTTCGAGAACCTCGGCACGCCGACCGAGGAACTCACCCTCCCCAAGGAACCGTGCGTGCCCGAACCGCACGCGTTCGGCACGGTGCCCCAGCGGTACGACGTGCGCTTCCTGCCCGACCACCAGTGGCGCACCGGGAGCTGACCCGCCGTGCCGTACGTGGAGGCGCTGCTCGCCGGCGCCCTGGTGGGGGTCCTGTACGCCGCGCTGCGGGTCGCCTCGCCCGCGCCGCCTCCGGTCGCGCTCTTCGGCCTGCTCGGCATGTTCCTGGGCCAGGCCGCGCTCCTCGCCACGCTGGGGGCGCGGTGAAGGCCTTCTCGAGGAACGCGGCGACCGCCTTCGCCGCCGGGCTCCTCATGGGCGCCGTCCACTGGCTCCTGGACATCGCCTCGCCCGCCCCGCCCCTGGTCGGCCTGACCGGCCTGGCCGGCATCGTCCTCGGCGAGCGCGCCGCCACGGCCGTACGCCGCCGCCTCCGCACGCCCCGCACCCCACACGGAGACCGATCATGACCGCCCCTGACCTTCCCGGCGATCCCCCCGGGCTCGTCGACGTCCACGCCCACTTCGTCACCCCCTCCTATGTACGCCAGGCCAAGGAGGCCGGTCACGCCATGCCCGACGGCGTACCGGCCTGGCCCACCTGGTCCGCCGCCGGGCACCTGGAGGTGATGGACCGCTGCGGCATCGACACCGCGCTGCTGTCCCTCTCGTCCCCCGGAGTGCACTTCGGCGACGACGGCGCCGCCCGCCGCCTGGCCCGCGAGGTCAACGAGGACGGCGCCGGGGCCGTCCGCGAACACCCCGGCCGCTTCGGCCTCTTCGCGTCCCTGCCCCTGCCCGACGTCGACGGGGCCCTGGACGAGCTCGCGTACGCCTTCGACACCCTCGGGGCCGACGGCGTGGTGCTGGAGACCAACACCCACGGCACCTACCTCGGCGACCCGAAGCTCGACCCTGTCCTCGCCGAGCTCGACCGCCGGGCGGCGGTCGTCTTCCTGCACCCCACCTCGCCGGTCTGCTGGGAGCGCTCGGCGCTCGGACGGCCGCGCCCGATGATCGAGTTCGTCTTCGACACCGCCCGCACCGTCACCGACCTGCTCATGGCGGGGGCGCTGGAGAAGTACCCCGACCTGAGGATCATCGTCCCGCACTGCGGCGGAGCCCTGCCGGTGCTGGCCGACCGCATCAACGGCTTCATGAAGATGTTCATGCCCGCCGACGGCCGGGCTCCCGACGCGGTGGCGCAGCTGCGCCGCCTGTACTACGACCTGGCCGGCCCCGCCCTGCCCCGCCAGCTCCCCGCCCTGCTCGGCCTCGCCGACCCCGACCGGCTGCTGTACGGCAGCGACCACGTCTGGACCCCCGCCGCCGGGGTGGAGGCACACGTCGCCGGGCTCGACGCCGCGCCCGCCCCGGTCGACGGCTCCACCTGGCGCTCCCTCACCACCGCCAACGCCCGGCGCCTGCTGCCCCGCCTCACCTCCTCCTCCCGCTGACCTCCGCCGATCTCACGGAGAAGCCGATGACGTCCGGCCCCGCTCCCTTCCCCCGGCACCTCCTCGCCCCCGAGGACCCGGTCTCGCTGCCACTGCCGCCGGTGGCGCACCCCGCCCCGGGCGTGCGGCTCCTGCGCGGGGCCGTCTACGCGCTGCGCGAAGGCGCCCGCCCGTTGGCCGTGGACCTGTGGCTGCCGCCGCCCGGGGAGGGCGGCGAGGCACCGCCCGTCGTCGTCTTCGTCCACGGCGGCGGCTGGCGCACGGGCAGGCGCGACGACCCGGGCCCGCGCCTGCGCGCCTGGCGGCCCGGCCCGTTCGCGCGCCTCGCCCAGGCCGGCTTCGCCGTCGCGTGCCCCGACTACCGGCTCAGCGGCGAGGCCCCCCACCCCGCACAGACCCACGACCTGGCGGACGCGCTGGCGTGGCTGCACGCCCGCGCCCGCGAGCTGGGCGTGGACACCGGGCGCACCGTGCTGTGGGGCGAGTCCGCCGGCGGCCACCTGGCCGCCCTGACGGCGCTGGACCACCACCTCCGCCGCGACGAGGCGCCCGCGACCGCGCTTGCGTCCGCGACCGTGACCGGGTGCGTCACCTGGTACGCGCCCACCGACTTCGAGCACCTCGCCGAGGACTGCCCGCCCGGCCGCTACGACCCGCGCGATCCCGGCACGCCGGAGGCCCTCCTGCTCGGCGCGGCCCCGGCGGACGCCCCGGACCGCGCCCGCGCCGCCGGCCCGGTCGCGCGGGTGACGCCCGGGGCGCCGCCGTTCCTGGTGCTGCACGGCACCGACGACGCGCTCATCCCCGTACGCCAGGCGGTCCGGCTCGCGGACGCGTTGCGGGGCGCGGGCGTGGAGGTGGAACTGCGGCTGGTGGAGCGCGGCGACCATCTGTGGGTGGGGCTGTCGGACGGCGAGGTGGAGGAGTGCTTCCTGCGTACGCTCGCCTTCTTCCGGGCCCGTACGGCCCGCGCCGACAATTAGGTATTTTGACATAGGTAAATATTCATAGCTATGCTGGAGGTATGCCCGAGACCAGCGCCGACCCCGCGCAGACCGACCGCGTAGCCGCCGTGCTCGTGGCCTGTCTGCCCGCGCTGAACCGGGCCCTCGACCGGCGCGTCGCCCGGGACCTTCCCTTCCCGCGGCTCCCCGAGGCCCAGCTCGCGCTGTTGCGGCTCGTCGCCGAGCGCGAGGGCGCCACGGTGCGGCAGTGCGCCGAGGCGCTGATGATGAAGCCCAACAACGTCAGTGCGCTCGTCTCCGCACTGACCGACCAAGGGCTCCTGGAGCGCCGCCAGGACACCGCCGACAAGCGGATCGCGCACCTCTACCCGACGGAGACGGCGAAGAGCCGCCTCGCCGAGGTCCGGAACCTGAAGGCCCGGCATATCTCCGAGGCGCTGGACGCCCTCACCGACGGCGAGCTGGACGCCCTGGGCTCGGCCCTGGGCGCGCTCGTGTCACTGACGCGCACGCTGCACCCCGCGTCCCAGCGCTGAGCGCGCTTCTCGTACGAACCCGCTTGCGCGCCTGCGTGCGCGCGAGCCTCACGTGCGCGCGTCCGCGCCTTCACGCGATCCCGTACGGCTCGTACCTCACACCCCCTCAAGGACTCGCACCCCCATGCCTTCCACCCCCGTGGACCACCTCGCCACGCCCGCCACCCACCCGCCGTCGGCGGACACCGCGCCGCGCGGGCGCCGCGCCAACCCCTGGCTCACGCTCGTCGCCGTCGCCTTCGGCCTGTTCATGGTCGGCCTCGACGGCTCCGTCGTCTCCATCGCCAACCCCGAGATCGGCCGGGACCTGCACGCCTCCACCGCCGACCTCCAGTGGGTCACCAACTCCTACCTGCTGGCGCTCGCGGCCGCCCTGATCCTCGGCGGCAAGCTGGGCGACCGCTTCGGGCGGCGTACGTACTACCTCGTCGGCGTCGCCGGCTTCACGCTCTCCTCGGTCGCCATCGGCCTCGCCGGCTCCATCGAGGGCGTCATCGTCTTCCGCGCGCTCCAGGGCTTCTTCGGGGCGCTGCTGATGCCCAACACGCTGGGCCTGCTGCGCGCGGTCTTCCCGCCGAAGAAGTTCGGCATGGCGGTGGGCATCTGGGCCATGGTGTCGTCCGTGTCGACCGCGCTCGGGCCCATCGTCGGCGGGCTGCTGGTCCAGCACGTCGACTGGGAGTCCGTCTTCTACATCAACGCCCCCATCGGCGTCGCCGCCCTCGCCTTCAGCGCCTTCGTCCTCCCGCAGAGCCGCAACACCGCCGCGGCGGGCGAGAAGTTCGACATCCCCGGCGTGGTGCTGCTCGCCGCCGGGCTGCTCGCCGTCGTCTTCGGCGTCGTCAAGGGTGAGACGTGGGGCTGGACGTCCGGCGGCACGCTGGCCGCCATGGGCGCCGGGCTCCTGCTCCTGCTGCTCTTCGGCTGGTACGAGACGCGCGTCGCGCACCCGCTGCTGCCCATGCGGCTGTTCCGCAACCCGGCGCTGACCATCGGGACCGTCATCACCGCGCTCAACTTCTTCGTGCTGCTCGGCGTGATCTTCTTCGTCATGCTGTACCTCCAGAACGTCCGGGGCTTCACGCCGGTCGAGGCGGGCGTGCGCACCCTGCCGCTGAGCCTCGCCTCCGTGGTCGCCTCCCCGCTGGGCGCCGCGCTCACCGAGCGCTTCGGCGCGCGGGTCACGATGCCGCTGGGGATGGTGTTGCAGGCGGCGGCGTCGTTCGGGATGCTCGCCTGGGGCGCCGACTCCTCCTACGCGGTGATGTGGCCGCCGTTCATCGCCCTCGGGCTGGGCGTCGGCATGGTGATGGCCGCGTCGTCCGATGCCATCGTCGGCAACGCGCCGGTGCGGGACGGCGGCGTGGCGGGCGGCCTCCAGGCCACCTCCCTCCAGATCGGCGGGGCCCTCGGGACCTCGGTCCTGATCTCCCTCATCAGCGGCCGCGTCGGCTCCACCCTCACCGCTGAGCTGACCGGCGCCGGGGTGCCGGCGCCCGTGGCGCAGGGGCTCGGCGAGGCCAAGGACGCGGTGGCGATGGGTGTCGCTCCGGTCTCCGACGGCATGACGGCGCAGCTGAGGAGCGCGGTGGTGGAAGGCAGCGGTCAGGCGTTCATGAACGGCGTGCACACGGCCGTCCTGGTCACCGGGGTGCTGACGCTCGCCGGAGCGGTGCTCGCGGCGGTCGGCGTCCGGCGCCGCCCGGCGCACTGACCGACCGCCGACTCCACGGCTCAGCTCTTCGTGGCCTTCTCCGTCAACAGGGAGTAGGCCAGTTGCAAGGCGTCCGCCCCCGCCGTCGCCGCCAGCCCGGCCATCACCGTCCGCGCCCCGCGCGGCCACAGGACCTGGCTCGCGGTGAGGGCGGTCGACACCCAGACGCTCATGCAGAAGGGGCAGGTCAGGAGCTCGGCCGCGGCCTTGTGGCTGCCCTCCCGGGGGGACTCGCTCAGCTCGGCCGGCCCTTGCGGACCCTCGTACGTCGTGAAGGGCGCCCGCATGGGGCTGGTCACGGAGCTCTTGGTGAGGAGCCTGCTCAGCCGGAAGGTCGCCACCGCCGTCAGTGCCACGTCCCACGGCTCTGGGCGCACCGGCGGCCGCGCGCCCCTCCACCGGATGGCCGCCGCCCACCCCGACGCGTAGAGCCCGTACCCCGCCATGGCCGCGAGGTAGCCGCCCAGGGGGCGGTCCTCCCCGCGCGAGTAGAGCCGGCGTGTACGTCGCAGAAGTTCCACCATGCGTCCCGCTTTCGTTCGGGGCCCGCTCGCCACCGGGTGGCGAGCCGGGCCGGCTCCATGGCCGCGTCCATCGGGCAAGGGGCGCGCGGCCCCACCACCCCTACCCGTCTTTCCCCGCCCGTCCCTCACGGGAGCCGCCGTACGCCTCCTGGCGCAGCGCGCGCAGCCGGTCGCTCGGCCGCAGGCCCGGGGCGCTGCGCGCGTACGGGTCGTAGCCCGGCGAGGTGCCCGTCCACGGAAGCCGCGCCGACAGGGTCAGTACGCCCACGGGCCGCCACGGCTGCCCCCGCGCGGCGACGCAGAGGTCCAGGACCACGTCGGTGCGGGCCAGATGCCGCCGCAGGGCCCCGAGGCCCCCGCGCACCGAGGGGTGCGGCCCGCGCGGCACGGCCGCCAGCCAGCAGGTCCGCCGCCCGACCCGGTACGCCGTCAGCGTCCCGTACGGGCCGCGCAGGGGACGCCGGCGCGGCAGCGGCACATGGCGCAGCACCCGCCCCGCGCCACTGGTGGTGAGCAGCAGGTCCCACGGCCGCCCCGGCCCGGAGGCGTCCTCCACCCGCAGGGCCAGGCCGAAGCCGTCCGGGAGCCGCTCCGGCAGCCCGAGCGCGCGCGACCAGCGGGCCGTGACGCGGTACGTCCCCGGCTCGTCCAGCAGCGCCACTCCCCAGGCGCGGTGGGCCGAGCCCAGCACGGTGAGTTCCCCGGAGCAGTTCAGGCCGTCCGGGTGCAGCGCCGGCGCCCGGCGCCGCCGGGCCAGGAACCGGCCCAGCGCCCGGGCGGGCCCACCCTCCATCAGCTTTCGCCGCATGCGTACGCCCTCTCAACGCCTGTAGGAGTCCTCGCGGGGCAGCGGCCCGACATCGGAGTGCCGCCCCGGCCGGATCGCGGCGTGGCGCTGCCCGGGACCCAGCCCGTCGCGGGCGGCCAGGGCGTCGGCGACGGCGCCGGTCGCGAAGGCGTAGACGGCCTTGTGCAGCAGGTCCACCGCCAGCTCCTTGCGTGGCCAGGTGGACGGCGGGGCGCCGACTCCCGTCGCGTTCTCCAGGATCTGGTCGTTGGTCAGCCGGACCACCGCGAACTGCGCCGAGGACAACGGCCCGCGCAGCCCCGCGTGCGCCATGACCGACCGCAGGACGCCGAGCGCGGCCGCCTGGCCGAGGTGCATGGCCCAGTTGACGGACGTCGGCTGCCTGCCGGGCCGCTCGGCCGCACCGGTCAGGCGTTCCAGCACCCGCGCGGGGACGTACGAGTCCGGCCGGCCCGTCACGCGCTGCTCGATCTTCTCGCCCAGCGTCATCACGAGCCCGCCCGCCGCACCGGCGAGCATCCCTTGCCACAGTGCGCGCTCCATCATGTCGCGCCGGGTACCCGGCGACGCCGCACGTATCCGCGGGCGGTGCCGCGGCACTCGATCGGCGTACGGCGTACGGCTTCACCGCGACGCGCCGGGTAGACGCATCCCGTGAGCGTCCCGTGCCGTCCCGTGCACCCACCTCCCGCCACCGGCAGGAAGGCAGCAGCCCCATGAGCGAACCGGCCCGCCCGCGGTCGATGGCCGTCTGGGCCCTGATCGGGGCGGCCGTGATGGCCGCCGTCGACGAGATCGTCTTCCACCAGATCCTGGGCTGGCACCACTTCTACGACCGCTCCTCCGGCGCCGTGGGCCTGCTCTCCGACGGGCTGCTGCACACGGCCGAGCTACTGGCCCTGGTCGCCGGGCTCTTCCTTCACGCCGACCTGCGCCGCCGCCGCGCCCTGGCCCCCGCCCACGCCCGGGCGGGGTTCTTCCTGGGACTGGGGGCCTTCCAGCTGTTCGACGGCGTCGTCGACCACAAGCTGCTGCGCCTGCACCAGATCCGGTACGGCGTCGACGTCACGCCCTACGACTGGGCCTGGAACGCGGCCGGCGTGCTTCTGCTGCTCGCCGGCGCGGCCCTCGCCGTCCGCGCGGGCCGCACGACCGTGCCCTCGGCGCGGTGACACCTGCGGAAGGGCCGGGACCGTTCGCCCAGGTCACCGCCATGGTGGCCCTGTCGGCCGTGGCCGCGTACCTCCTGGCCGCCGCACGCCTCCGCCGCCGGGGCGACGCCTGGCACCGGCGGCGTGACCTCTCCTTCACGGCGGGCGGCGCCGCCGTGATCTGGGCGGTACTGGCCGGACCGGTGGGCGCGCCGATGGGAGGACCGGCCGGCGGGCCGCCGGGAGGGCCGTTCACCGCGCACACGGCGCAGCACCTGGCGGCCGGCATGGCGGCACCGCTGCTGCTGGCCCTCGCCCGCCCGCTGACCCTGGCCCTGCGAGCCCTGCCGCCGGGCCGTGTCCGCCGGGCCCTGCCGGCCCTCGCACGCTCCCGCCCGGCGGCCTGGCTGCTGTTCCCGCCGGTGGCGGCGCTCCTGGACCTCGGCGGCCTGTGGCTGCTCTACCGCACCCGCCTGTTCGCCACCACCCACCACGACCCGTGGGTGCACGCCGCCGTGCACGCGCACGTGCTCGCCGCCGGGCTGCTGTTCACCTTCACCGTCTGCCGGCTCGACCCGGTGGGCCCCCGGTGCGGCCTGCCCGTGCGCGCGGCCACCCTGCTGGCCGCCGGCACCGCCCACGCGGTCCTCGCCAAGACCCTGTACGCGGCGCCCCCGCCCGGTACCGCCTTCACCACGGCCGACCTGCACGCGGGCGCCCAACTCATGTACTACGGCGGCGACGCGGTCGAACTGGCCCTCGCGCTGACGCTGGGCGCCCAGTGGTACGCCGCCACCGGCCGCGCCCGTACCCGGGCTCGTACCGGCGATCAGGCGGCGGAGAGCACGGCCACGTCGTACCGCTCCTCCACGGGCGCGGGGGAGGAGCCCCGCTCCGCGTGAGCGGCGGCTTCCAGGCGCCGCAGACCGTCCTGGAACTCCACCGCGGTGAGCGGGGTGAACTTCGACTGCGGCCGGGCGACCATGCGGGCGTGGTACTCCCCGAGGCTCGCGGTGACCGGCCGGGCGAACGACGTGACGCTCCGGACCGTGAACCCGGCCGCGGCGAAGTCCTCCAGCACCTCGGCCTCCGACGGGAACCGCCGCTCGTCCAGCTCCCGCAGGCGCGGCCAGTAGTCGTACACCAGGGCGTCCAGCCGCTCCCGGAAGGTCGTCCGGATGACGATCACCCCCTGGGGGCGCAGGACGCGGGCCAGTTCGTGGGCGGCCCGGCGCCGGTCGGGCACGTGATGGATCACCCGGGACATCAGGGCGAGGTCGAACAGCCGGGAGCGGGTGGGCACGGCTTCCGCCGTGCCCGCCAGATAGTGCACCCCGGGGTGGGAGTTGAAGCGGCGGGCCTGCCGCAGCATGGCCTCCGAGGCGTCGACGCCGACCACACGCGACGGCCGCAGCCACCGGGCCATCGCCGAGCAGAACATGCCGGTCCCCGCGCCGACCTCCACCACCGAGGGGGCCGGACGGCCCGCGAAGGAGCCGATCAGCTCCGTCCAGGCGCGGAGGGACTCCTCGGGCATCTCGTTGCCGCTCTGATACGCCCCCGCCAGCCGCTCGTCGTCGTACACCCGGCTCACGCGTCGGCCCTCAGGGCATCGGCCAGTACGGCGGCCGCCTTGGCGACCAAGGGGTCGTCACCGGAGGCGTCCCGCTCCGGCTTGGTGGTCATCACCGCCAGGACGACCGGCGGACGTCCGGGGGGCCAGGCGATCCCGGCGTTGTTGTTGGTGCCGTAATCACCGCCGCCGGTCTTGTCGGCGACGGTCCAGTCGGCGGGGAGCCCCTTGCGGAAGCGGTCGAGGCTGGTGGTGTTGGCGAGCAGCCAGTCGGTGAGCAGCCGGCGGTCGTCGGGGGCGAGCGCGTCACCCAGGACGAGCCGGGCGTACGTCCGCGCGATGGCGCGGGGCGTGGTGGTGTCCGTCTCCCGCTCCGGCTCCGCCGAGTTGAGCTCGGGCTCCCAGCGGTCGAGGCGGGTGACGTCGTCGCCGAGGGAGCGGCAGAAGCGGGTGATGGCGGTGGGGCCGCCCAGCTCCCGCAGGAGGAGGTTGGCGGCGGTGTTGTCGCTGTGCGTGATGGAGGACGCGCACAGGTCTGCGACGGTCATCCCGTGCGCGAGGTTCCGCGGCTTCTTGGTGACCGGCGACCACCCGGAGCGCTCGACGTACTGCGCCGTATAGCGGATGCGGCGGGCCAGGAACGCGCCGTCGCGGTCCAGGTCCCGCAGGACCGCCGCCGCGCCGATGGTCTTGAACAGGGAGCACATCGGAAAGCGTTCGTCCGAGCGGTACGCCACCGTGCGCCCGGTGGCGGTGTCGTACGCGTACGCGCCGAGCCGGGCCGAGTGCTCCCGCTCCAGCCCGCGCAACCGCACATGGGCTGCGCGGGCCGGGGCCGCCGCGTGCGCACGGGCCGGCGGGGAGACGGCGGCCAGGGCTGCTGCGACGGCTCCGGCGGCACCGGCGGCCAGGATGGTCCGGCGGGTGGTCGTGCGGGCTTCGACGGGTCGCACAGTCGTGTGCCTTTCGTTCGTACGGCGGGACATCTGACAGGACGTCACCAGACACCACACCGGTTGCCCCACGCATCAGCACGCATCAACACGCACCCATACGCACCCATACGCAGACCGCCACGCGTCAGCCGCGCGCGCCGAAGACCTGCGTCCACCACGGCCCGCCCGAGCCGGAGTGGATGCCCATGCCGATCTCCTTGAAGGCGCAGTTCAGTATGTTGGCGCGGTGGCCGGGGCTGTTCATCCACGACTCGACCACGCTCGCCGGGGTCTGCTGGCCCCGCGCTATGTTCTCGCCGTAGGTGCTCCACCGGTACCCGGCCGCGGAGACCCGCTCGCCGGGCCCCGAACCGTCCGGCGAGGTGTGGTCGAAGTAGTCGCGGGCCGCCATGTCCTCGGAGTGGCCCTGTGCCGCCGCCGCGAGCTTGTCGTTCATGGTCACCGGCGCGCAGCCGCTGTTCGCGCGCTCGCGGTTCACCAACTCCGTGACCTGCTGCGCGAAGCCGCCTCCCGAGGGTCGGTACGACGGCGAGGACGCGGGCGGCTTCCGGGACGGGGTGGGCCGGGGCGGCGTGGTGCTCGGCCGCGCGGACTTCGGGGGCGCGGCGGGGGAGGAGGACGCGCTCTTCGAGGGGCTCGGCGACGCGGTCGGCGTCGTGCTCGGGGACGGCGCGGTCTTCGGGGCCTTCGTGGCGGCGGGGACGGACGGCGCGGAGGACTCCGGCGCCGCCGCCGTCCGCACGGTCCCGCCGTCCGCGCCGTCGCGGGTGTCCGGCCACAGCCGTATGACACCCAGGGTCCCGCCGAGCACGGCGGCGCCCAGTATCACCGCGAGCGCGCGGCGCCTGCGCCGGGAACGCTGCCTGCGATCCCGCCGCGAGTCCCGGCCCGCCTGCCCCCGCCCTCGGCCTCGTCCCGGCCCATGCCCCGGGCCCTGGTCCTGCGGCCTGCCGCCGTACGTCACCGGCGCCATGGCCCCGGTCGGCGTCACGTCCGGCACGGCGGAGGCGGCGAGCGGCACCAGGCCGAGTCCCACGAGCAGACCCTCCGCGGGGACCAGCCCCGAGGAGTGGCCCGAGCAGGCCGCGCACCCGCGGGCGTGCCGGGCCACCCGCTTGCGCCACAGCGCGGACGGCACGCCGTCCCAGGCGTGGACGAGGGTGTCGAGCTCCGGGCAGCGCGGCGCGGCCGACAGCGCGCGCACCACCAGCCGGGCCGTCTCCAGCTGCGCCTTCATGCGCTGGACGCGTACGGCGGTGTGCTCGGGCGACAGCTCCATCGCGGCGGCCACCTCGGAGCGGGTGAGCTCACCCGCCGCCTCCAGCCACCACAGCGACAGCAGTTCGCGGTCGTCGCGCTCCAGCCAGCGGGTGGCCTCCGCGACTTCGCGGCGCTGCCCGGACAGGCCGAGGCGCACGATCGTCAGGTCGACGAAGTCGGCACCCGGGTCGGCGACGTCGTACGCGTCGTGCAGCGCGCCGGTATCCGGGGCGGAGTGGTGGTCGCGCCAGCGCCGGCGTATCTGGTTCATCGCGATCGCGACGAGCCACGAACGGAAGCTCCCGGGGTCGCGCAGCCCGCCCAGCCCCTCCAGGGCGCGGATCATGGTCTCCTGCACGATGTCGTCGACGTCGGCGTGGCCGTTCAGGGCCCGGCCGACGATGTTGTACACCAAGGGCATCCAGGCGGCGACGAGCGCGTCCTGAGCGCCCTGGTCGCCGTTGCGTGCGGCCTCGATCAAGGGGGCCATGCTCTGCTGGGTCACGGTCCGTGTCCACTCTTTTCCGACGGCGGTGCGCGTTGTGTGCACCGCTTGGGAGACCGCCGGGGGGCTGGCGGATAACAGGAAACGGCAGAGTAGCCGGAAGTTTTTTCGCCTACTGTGCGAGCGTGAGCGTTCATGTCGTCATAGGTTTCGGGCCCGCCGGGGCCGCCACCGCCCGGTTGCTGGCCCAACAGGGCCACGCGGTAAGGGTCGTCACCAGATCGGGCCGTCCGCCGGAGCCGGGGATCGAGCACCTCGCGTGGGACGCGGCCGACAGCGAGCGGCTGACCGAGGCCGCGCGGGGCGCGGTCGCGATCCACAACTGCGCGGGGCTGCCCTACCACCGCTGGGCGAGCGACTGGCCGCCGCTCGCCGCCTCGGTCTGCGCGGCTGCCGAGGCGACCGGAGCCGTCCTCGTCATGCTGGGCAACCTCTACGGCTACGGCCCGGTGGACGGCCCCCTGACGGAGGAGCTGCCCCTCGCGGCGACCGGCCCGAAGGGGCGGCTGCGCGCCGCGCTGTGGGAGCGGGCGCGGGCCCTGCACGAGCAGGGGCGCATCAGGGCGGTCGAGGTGCGGCCCTCGGACTTCTTCGGCCCCGGCGTGACCGACGGCGGGCACCTGGCCGCCCGCGCCATGCCGCGGCTGCTGCGCGGCAAGCCGGTCGCGACCCTCGGCGACCCGGACGCCCCGCACAGCTGGACCTACCTCCCCGATGTGGCCAGGGCCCTGGTGGAGGTCGCGGGCGACGAGCGGGCCTGGGGACGCGCCTGGCACGTCCCGACGCAGCCCGCCCTGTCCGTCCGGCAGATGGTCGACCGCCTCGCCGCCGAAGCGGGCACGGGGCCGGTCGCGGTGCGCGGGCTGTCACCGGCCCTGCTGGGGGTCGCGTCGGTCTTCTCCCCGCTGATCCGCGAACTGAAGGAGGTCCGCTACCAGTTCGACCGTCCGTTCGTCGCCGACGCGAGCGCGTACGAGGCCACGTTCGCGGTACGGGTCACCCCTCTCGACGAACAGGTCAAGGCGACGGTGGCCTGGTGGCGCGAGCGGCAGGCCACCACGGGGTGACGGAGGGGGCGCGGGCCATGCGGCCCTCGGCGGCCTGCGCCTGGTCGTTCCCGGTACGCCGCCGGACGCCGTCGCGTTCACCCCGCACCGGGTGTACGCGGAGAGCGGCGAGGACGTGGCCGAGCTCGCCGGATGGCTCGGCCGGAGGCTTTCCCCGTCGGCTACGAGGAGTTCGACGGGGGCCTGGTCCTCATCGACGAGACCGGCCGCTTCTTCCTCATGCACCACACGGGGCCCTATTTCCTGGGCATGAACGCGTACGAGGCCATCGCCTGCCTGGTGCGCGGCGGCCAGGCGGACGCGGAGGGGTACTCCGTCCGACGCGGCCCCGGGGACGGCACACCCGGCTCACGTGGCGGCGGCCGCGCCGCGCCGCGCCGGCAAGAGGCAGGCCGGTGTTGTCCGCGGCGTCAGGCCCTCCACCGCGGATGAGGAGATCGTCTGCCATCAGCTGCGGACGAGGCCGCCCAAGTCCTTGTGGCCCACTCCCGGTGCGGTCAGCGCGAGCCAGCCGTGGCCGCGTATCCGGCTGCCGGCACCGATCCCGGTGGGGTCCACCGACAGGTTGCCGCAGGCGGTGGCGACGTCCGCCGTGCCCTCGTTGGGCTCGGCCTCGTCATACTCCGGATCGAAGTCCTCGTCGTCGACGCGCAGGTCTTCCCAGGGCAGCGGCTCACCGACCCACTCGGGATCGCCCTCGCGCGTGTACCGGCGCCGGATGCGTCCGTGCTCGGCGACCACCCAGACGTTCGCTCCACCCGCTTCGTCCTCGAAGAACATCTGCGCTTCGCCGCAGTGGGCGCTCAGCCGTTCCACCGCGCTCATCCACGCGCCCCAGCCGGCGCCGACCGCGACCTCCAGGTTCCCGATGACGAGCCGCCAGCCGTCGATCTCCGGCGTGACGAACACCGGGAACGCTCCAGGCCTGTGCGGCAGCCGCACGACGTCAGCCCCTTCGTCGAGAGTGACGGGGAACCGGTCGTGCAGGTCCAAGGCGGTGAACAGGCCCTCGTAGCGCTCGTCCGGCACCGCGTACCACCAACTGTCCGCCAGAAGCGGGGAGGGCTTCTCGTCACAGGACTTGAGCAGAGCCCGGCGTGCGAGCAGCATCCTGTCGCGGTCGTCCAGACGGTCGGTGAATCCGGCTTCCAGCAAGGCACGAAGCCTGTTCTCGATCATGAATCGGCAGCATAGGCCCAGCCACTGACAACGACCCGACGTCCGACGGCGACGAGGGGGGTGATCTTGTTCCGGCTGTCCCTGCCGTAGCCTCAACGTGATCTGTTCATCCAGAAGTTATGGCTGTACCACCGCTGTGGTGTGGGATGTAGCTCGTGAAAAACCCAAGAGGCATCAATTGACGAAGCACAGGATCGCCGCCCGACTCGCCGGCGTGGCCGCTGTCGGCGCTGTGGTGGCCGGTGGCACCGTAGCGCTGGCGCCGGCCGCGTCCGCGGTGGGCTCCAGTGCCTGCACGAAGAACGTCGCCGACTACGACTCCCAGACGGACACTACGGTGAACTTCCGCACCGGACCCGGGACCGGCTACACCGCAAAGGGCACGGTGCCCTCCTCCACCGAGGTGCGCGTCTACTGCACCGCCAAGGGCGGCGCGTGGGCCTACCTGAAGGTCACCGAGGGCGCACACAAGGGGAAGACCGGCTGGATCGCCGACAAGTGGCTCGCTGTTCCCATGCAGACGAGCTGACAGGGATCCGGTAGTTGCTCCTGTCGTGACGGCGGGCCCCCGGGGCCGACCAGCGCGTCCAGCGCCAGGCAGTCGTCGAGCGTGCGGAAGGCGTGCACCCCGGACGGCAGCCGGTCGCCGCCGAGCCCGCGC
>NZ_JBEXNO010000049.1:0-52406 GCF_040611175.1 Streptomyces sp. NPDC003036
CACCCCCCAAACCTTTTTTTTTTTTTTTTTTTTTTTTTTCCCGTGGTTTCATCTCCGCATACCATCACGCTCACCCCCCGGGCCGGGGCCCCCCGGGGGGGGGGCCCCCGGGCCTCGGTGTTGTGCGCTGTCCCGTTACGCCGACCTGGTCAGCTGCGAGGGGCGTACGGGGTCGGCGAACGGCGCGCCCGCCGCGTACCGTTCCAGCTCGTCCAGCGCCTGGTCCGCCATCCGGTGCAGCTCGTTGCCGAGCGACCCGGCCACATGGGGCGTGAGCAGGACGTTCTCCAGCTCGTACAGCGGCGAGTCCGGCGGCGGCAGCTCCGGGTCCGTCACGTCCAGGACGGCGCGCAGGCGGCCGGAGCGCAGGTGCGCGAGGAGGGCCTCCTCGTCGACGAGCGAGCCGCGCGAGGTGTTGATCAGCGTCGCCCCGTCCGGCATGGCCGCCAGCTGGCGCGGCCCGATCATCCGGTACGTCGACGGCAACTGCGGCGCGTGGACGGAGACGACCGACGCGCGGGCGCACAACTCGTCCAGCGGCACCGGCTCCACGCCGAGCTCCGCCGCCTCGGCGGCGCTCACGTACGGGTCGTACAGCAGGACCCGCAGGTCGAAGGGGCGCAGCAGCTCGATCACGCGGCGGCCGATGCGCGAGGCGCCGACGATGCCGACGGTGCGGCGGTAGTTGCCGGCGGCGGCGAGCTCCTGGTGCCAGTCGTGCGCGGCGCGCAGCTGCGCGTACCGCCGGGCCGAGGGCAGGACGTGCTTGCCGGCGAGGAGGATCGTGGCGAGCGTGTACTCGGCGACGGGCAGCGCGTTGGCCGCGGCGGCCGAGGTGACGGCGATGCCTCGCGCCCAGCACGCGTCGGTGACGTGGTGCTTGACCGAGCCGGCGGCGTGGACGACGGCGCGCAGGCGCGGGGCCCGGTCGAGGACGGCGGCCGTGAGCGGGGTGGCGCCCCAGCAGGTGAAGAGGATTTCGGCCTCGGCGAGCGCGGCCGCGATACGGGGGGTGGGCGCGGTCAGGTCGTGGGCGACGAAGTGCGGGTCGGTGCGCGACAGGGCGGCGAGGCGGGCCCGGTGCGCGTCGGTGAGCAGCCGGTCCGCGATGCCGGGGCCCATCGCGAGGAGGAGGGCGGGCCGGTCGGGGGAGGGGCGCTGGCCCGAGGGCCGATTGTCAGTGGCGTGGTGCATGGTGGAAACCGAGCTCCTCACTTGACGCTGCCGGCGGTCAGACCGGCTTTCCAGTGGCGTTGGAGGGAGACGAACGCAACGACCAGGGGGACGACGGCGAGCAGGGAGCCGGTGACGACGAGGGGGTAGAAGTCCGGTTCGGCATGGGCGTTGCTGTTCCATGCGTACAGGCCGAGGCTCAGCGGGAAGAGCTTCTGGTCCGAGAGCATCACCAGGGGGAGGAAGAAGTTGTTCCAGATGGCGGTGAACTGGAAGAGGAAGACGGTCACGAAGCCCGGCATCACCATGCGCAGCCCGATCGACCAGAAGGCGCGCAGCTCGCCGGCTCCGTCGATACGGGCGGCCTCCAGTGCCTCGCCGGGGATGTAGCCGGCGCTGAAGACGCGCGAGAGGTAGACGCCGAAGGGGTTGACCAGCACCGGGATCAGCACCGCCCAGTAGGTATTGACGATGCCGGTCTCGCTGGCGAGCAGGTACATGGGCAGGGCGAGCGCGGTGGTGGGGACGAGCACGCCCAGCAGGACGAGGCCGAAGAGCTTCTCCTTGCCCCGGAAGTCGTACTTGTCGAAGGCGTAGCCGGCGGCGACGCAGATCAGCGAGCAGGCGAGGGCGCCGCCGCCCGCGTACAGCAGGCTGTTGAGGTACCAGCGGAAGTAGACGCCGTCGCCGTACGCGGCGAGGCGGGTGAGGTTGCCGGCGAGGTCGAAGCCCTCGAAGGAGAGGGCGTCACCGCCGAGCAGTCCGCCCGCGTCCTTGGTGGCGGCGGTGACCAGCCAGGCGAGCGGGAAGAGCATGTAGGCGGTGGCCAGCAGCAGGACGCCGTTGACGGTGGTACGGGACAGCCAGCGGCTCGGCGGCCCCGGGCGGGTGGTCGCGCTCATGCGTGCTTCTCCTTGCGGCGGCGGCCGGTGAGGCGGGTGACGGCGAAGGACAGCAGCGCGGCGGTGAGCGCGAGGAGGACGGAAGCGGCGGCGGCGAGCCCGTAGTCGTTGCGGTCGAAGGCCGCGGAGTACGCGTACATGTTGGGCGTCCAGGTGGAGGTGACGGCGGAGCCCGTGCCCTTGTTGAGGATCAGCGGCTCGGTGAACAGCTGGAGCGAACCGATGAGGGTGAACAGCGCGACCATCGTCAGCGACGCGCGGATCAGCGGGAGTTTGATGCTGAACGCCACGCGCCAGGCACCGGCGCCGTCGACCGTCGCCGCCTCCAGGACGGAGCGGTCGATGGCCTGGAGGGCCGCGTAGAAGATCACCATGTTGTAGCCGAGCCATTCCCACAGCGCGATGTTGACGACGGAAGGGAGGGCGCCTTCGGGGGAGAAGAAGTCGAAGCCGATCCCGCCGGACTCCATGGCCTTCACGACCGGGCTGAGCTGGGGCGTGTAGAGGTAGACCCAGATCAGCGCGGCGATGATGCCGGGCACGGCGTGCGGCAGGAAGAGCGCGAGCTGGAAGAAGCGGCGGGCGCGGGCGAGTGCCGAGTCGAGCAGCAGGGCGAGGGTGAGGGCCCCGGCGAGCAGCAGCGGAAGGTAGAACAGGCAGTATCCGAGGAGCACGCCGAAGCCCTCGAGGAAGGCCCGGTCGGCGAGCGCGGCGGCGTAGTTGTCGAGCCCGGTGAAGACGGTCTCGGTGCCGCCGAAGCCCAGCCCGGACTGCTTCTCGCTGAACAGGCTCAGCCAGACCGCGTATCCGACCGGCACCACCATCACGGCGGTGAACAGCGTGAAGAAGGGGGCCAGGAGGACGGCCGCGGCACCGTGACGGGCACGGGTTCCGCCGGCGCGCGTGACGCGGGCCTTCATCGGCTCAGCCCTCGACCTTCAGGCCGCGCTTGGTCAGCTCGGCGACGGTCGCGTCGTGCCCGGCTTTCACGGCCTCGGCGAGGGTGACGCCGCCGCTCGCGACCTTGCCGAAGCGGTCCTTGATGGCGGTGTTGGTGGTGCCGGTGGCCGGGCCCCAGGCCCACCGCGGGCTGATGGAGGCGCCCGCCTGCTCGAACAGCCGGTAGATGTCCTGGCCGCCGTAGAAACCGGCGTCGAACGACCGCTTGGCGACCGGGCGCAGGGCGGTGGCGGCCGGGAATGCGCTGGAGGTGCCGGAGGAGATCCGGGCCGTGACGCCCTCCTCGGTGGTGGCCATCCACTTCGCGAACTCGACCGCCGCCTCGGTCTTCTTGCTGTCCTTGGTCACGGCGAAGGAGGAGCCGCCGATCATGCCGCTGGCGGGCTTGCCGTCCCAGCTGGGCATCGGGGCGACGGCCCACTTGCCGCTCTGCTCGGGCAGGGTGCCCTTGAGGACGCCCGCGCCCCAGGAGGCGCCGAGGTAGCCGAGGGTGGTGCCGTTCTTGAGGGAGCCGGTCCACTCGGGGCTGAACGAGGCGTTGTTGTGGACGAGGCCGGCGTCGAGGAGGCCCTGCCAGTAGGCGGTGACCTTGGTGGTGGCCGCGTCACCGGTGTCGATCTTCCAGGTGTCGCCCTCGGCCTTGAACCACTGGGCCCCGGCCTGCCAGGCCATCGCCTCGAAGGTGGTCGGGTCGTCGGGGAAGAAGGTGGCGATCCTGGCCTTGGCGTCGGCCTTCTTGACCTTCTCGGCCGCCGCCTTGAACTCGTCCCACGTCCGGGGCACGGCGACGCCGTACTTCGCGAAGAGGTCCTTGCGGTAGTAGAAGGCCTGCGGCGCGGCGTCGAAGGGCACGGCCCAGGTCCTGCCGCCGAGGGTGGTGAGCTCGACGGCCTGCGGCAGCAGCTGCTTCTTCTCCTCCTCGGAGAAGTGGGCGCCGATGTCCTGGAGGGAGCCCTGGCTGACGAACTCGGGGAGCGAGGGGTACTCGATGGAGACCAGGTCCGGGGCGTTGCCGGCCTTCACCGCGTTGGAGATCTTGGCGTAGCCGCCGGCGTTGCCCGAGGGGATCTCCTCGAACTTCACCTGGATGTCCTTGTGCGAGGCGTTGAAGGCGTCGACCACTTCCTTCGACCCCTTGGCCCAGCCCCAGAAGGTGAGGGTCACGGGCTTGCCGTCGGCCCCCGGGGCCGACGCGCCGTCAGCGCCGCCGCCGCACGCCGTGAGGACGGCGAGGGCGGTGGCGGTGACGGTGGCGGCTATGGCGGCGGACGTTCTCCGGCTGCGGCTCATGGCGGGGCTCCAGCTTCGTACGAAGGGCGACAGGGACGGACCTCGTGGCCGAGATACTTGAGCCCCTCTTGAGCGAAGTCAAGAGCGAAAGATTGTTTGATCGAAAAAAGATCAGATCGGTTTCGGATCCGCATCCGCCGTGGACGCGCCGCACGAGGCCCGTACGCGCAGTCTCGGCAGCAGCGCCAGATGCCGCCGCGGCTCCTCCTCGTCGGCCCCGGCCCCGGAGGCCCCCGCCCCGGCCGCGGACCCCGCCGCGAGCCGCTCCAGCAGCAGCTCGGTGGCGAGCCGCCCCACCTGGCGCTTGGGCGGCGCCACGGCGGTCAGCGGCGTGTCGGCGAGCGCCGCGACCTCGTCGTCGTACGCGATCAGCGCCAGGTCCTCCGGCACTCGTACGCCCAGCTCGGCGAGGTGCTGCACCATCTGGATGGCGTCCACGTCGTTGTGCACCAGCGCCGCCGTGGCCGCGCCCGACGCCACCGCCGCCGACAGCGCCCGCACCGCCTCCTCGAACCCCTCCGGGTCCAGCTCCGCCGGCACCGAGTCGATCACCGGACCGGGGCCGGTCAGGCCCAGCGCGCCCAGCGCCTCCGCGTACCCGGCGCGCACCGCGAGCGCCGTCGGGCTGTCCGCGCGGGCCACCAGCAGCGGCGCCCCGTGCCCGAGCCCGACCAGGTGCCGTACGGCGAGCACCACCCCGTGCCGGTGGTCCGACGACACCCGGTCCAAGGCGTCCAGCGGCGAACCCGGCGTGGCCCGCCGCTCCAGCAGCACCGCCGGGACCGGCAGCTCGGCGATCCAGTCGCTGTGTTCGGCCTGGTCGCCGGGCGCCCGCCACCCCGGCGCGATCAGCAGCCCCTCGGCACCGGCCGCCAGCAGGCCCTCGGTGCGCGCGCGGTCGTCCTCCGGCCGGTAGTCGGAGATCCGCAGGATCAGCCGCGCCCCGGCCCGGGCCGCCGCCTCGCGCGCCCCGCGGATGATCTCCGCGAAGTAGTACGTCGCGGACGGCGCGAGCAGCCCCAGCACCGGGCCGCCGTCCTGCCCCGGGCCCTCGGGGCCGGACTGCCGCTCGGGCCAGGACACCTGGCCGTGCACCCGGTCCAGGAGCCCCTTGGCCGCCAGCGCCTCCACGTCCCGGCGCGCGGTGACGGGGGAGACGCCCAGCTGCGCGGCCAGGTCCGACACCCGGGCCGTGCCCCGCTCCCGTACCAGGGCCAGCAGCCGGTCATGACGTTCAACAGCACTCTCGCGCACGCGGAAGTCCCCCTTGAGGTGTGGTGGCCCTTCAGACCCTAGTCCAGCTGATCGAAACGCGGGAAGTTTCGATCATTCGGTCAGAAAGCAGCGCCGTTCGAGCGCCGGCCCCTCGGCCGGGCTCGCGACCGGCTCGGCGACCGGCTCGGCGACCGGGCCCTACTTCGGCCCGTACTTGCGCCCCGCCCGCGAGCTCACGCCACCAAGCAGGCCGCGCGGCGCCAGCTTCACCACACCCATCAGCGCCTTGTACCGCGGGTCCGGGATGGACAGCGTCTTGCCGCGCGCCAGGTCCGCCAGCGCCTCCCGCACCAGCTTGTCGGCGTCCAGCCACATCCAGCCCGGGATGTTGTCCGTCCCCATCCCGGCCCGCTGGTGGAACTCGGTCCGCACGAACCCCGGGCACAGCGCCATCAACCGCACCCCGCTGCCCGCCAGATCGCGCGCCGCGCCCTGCGTGAACTGCACGACCCACGCCTTCGACGCCCCGTACGTGCCCCGCGGCACGAACGCGGCCACCGACGCGACGTTCACCACGCCGCCCCGGCCGCGCTCGCGCATCGGCCCGGTCGCCGCCGCCGTGAGGCGCAGCACCGCCTCGCAGTGGACCGTGAGCATCTTCAGCTCGTCGGCCATCGACACCTCGAGGAACCGGCCCTTGTTGCCGAACCCGGCGTTGTTGACCAGCAGGTCCACCGGCCGCTTCGGGTCGGAGAGCCGCGCCTCCACGGCCGCGATGCCCTCCTCCGTCGACAGGTCCGCGGCCAGCACCTCCGCCTCGACACCGTGCCGGTCGTGCAGCTCGGTCGCCTGTTCCCGAAGCCGCTTCACATCGCGCGCCACCAGCACCACGTCGCGGCCATCCGCCGCCAGCCGCCGCGCGAAGGCGGCCCCGATTCCCGCCGTCGCGCCCGTAATCAGTGCAGTCGTCATACGGGCACGTTAGTGCCCGCCGGTGACGTGTTCGTACGCACGTACTTGAGCGCCCACTCGCGGAGCTCCGGGTCGAGCGCGTCCCCGGCCGCCAGGACCCCCGGCAGCAACGCGCGCCGCACGGTGGAGGCCTGGAAGGCGAGCGCCACGGTGACGTCGTGGTCCGGCCGGTGCACCACCTCCACCGGGTCCCCGGCGCGGATCTCGCCCGGCGTGACGACCCGGAGGTACGCGCCCGGAGCGCCCCGCTCCGTGAACCGCTTGACCCAGCCCTTCTCGTCGAGCCAGCTCGCGAACGTACGGCACGGGATGCGCGCCGACGCCACCTCCAGGACCAGCTCCGAACCGATCCGCCAGCGCTCCCCGATCAGCGCGCCGCTCACGTCGACGCCCGACGTGGTCAGGTTCTCGCCGAACGCGCCGTTGGCCATGGGGCGTCCCAGCACGCCCTCCCAGTGGTCGAGTTCCTCGCGCGCGAACGCGTACACCGCCTGGTGCGTACCGCCGTGGTGGCGCAGGTCGCAGACCGCGTCCCCGGCCAGGCCGCTCGCGCCCTCCCCCTTGGGCCCGGGGTCCGACACCCGCACCGGGCCCTCGGCGGGCCGCTTGTCGATCCCGGTGGTCCCGCTCGGGGCGTCGGTGTACTCGACGGCTTTCGGCCGCCCCACGTTCACGGTCAGAATCCTCATGGCCCGGCAGGCTAATCCGCGCGTCCCAAAGAGACCACTCGATATTTCGCCGAATACCCAAGCAAGCCTTATATTCGGAGGGTGATCGAAGCCCGCCATCTCCGCGTCCTGCGTGCCGTGGCCGCCACCGGCTCCTTCTCCGCGGCCGCCCGCGAACTGGGCTGTACGCAGCCCGCCGTGAGCCAGCAGATGAAGGCTCTGGAAGCCTCCGCGGGCACACCGCTGCTGATCCGCACGGGCCGCGAGATGCGCCTCACCCAGGCCGGCGAGGCGCTCGTGCGCCACGCCTCCGGCATCCTCGCCGGGCTCACCGCCGCCGAGGAGGAGATCGCCGCCATCGCGGGCCTGCGGGCCGGCCGGGTCCGGCTGGTCTCCTTCCCCAGCGGCAGCTCCAGCCTGGTCCCCGGCGCCCTCGCCGCCCTGCGCGCCGCGCACCCCGGCACCCGGGTCTCCCTGGTCGAGGCCGAGCCGCCGCGCTCGGTGGAGATGCTGCGCGAGGGCGACTGCGACGTGGCGCTCGCCTTCCGCTACCGCCCGGTCGTCGCCGAGTGGGACGACCTGGTCGTCCGGCCCCTCCTCGCCGACCGCCTGGTCGGCCTGGTCCCCGAGGGCCACCGCCTCGCAGACGCCGGTTCCGTCGCCATCGGCGACCTGGCCGAGGAGTCCTGGATCGCCGGCTGCCCGCGCTGCCGCCGCCAGCTGGTCAGCGTGTGCGAGAGCGCCGGCTTCACCCCGCGCATCGACTTCGCGACCGACGACTACCCGGCGGTGGTGGGCCTGGTCGGCGCCGGTCTGGGCGTCGCCGTGCTGCCGGAGCTGGCCATCGAGTCCGTACGCCCCCGGGGCGCCCGTACGGTCGCGGTCGAGCCCGCCCTGGAGCGGGAGATCGTCGCCCTCACCCTGCCGGACCTGGCGAACGTCCCGGCCGTCGCGGCCACCCTGGACCACCTGGCACGCACGGCGGCCCGGGTCTGATCACGTCAAAGGGCGGCCCGGTGGACCGCCCTGAGTCCTGCCGCGTGAGGACCTGGTGAGGTGAAGGCCTGGCGAAGAAACGTTCCTTCAGTGGTGTGCCGCCGATCTCGCCGATGCTCCCGAGCCCCCCGTCGCCGCCGATGCCGCCGACGTCGTGACCAGACGGTTGCGGGCCCGCCCCATGAGCTCCTCGCGCTCGTCCTCGGTGAGGCCGCCCCATACGCCGTAGGGCTCCCGCACGGCCAGCGCGTGGGCCGCGCACTGCGCGCGGACCGGGCACCGCATGCAGACCTCTTTCGCCGAGTTCTCGCGCGCACTCCGCGCCGCGCCGCGCTCTCCCTCCGGGTGGAAGAAGAGCGAACTGTCGACCCCCCGGCAGGCCGCGAGGAGCTGCCAGTCCCACAGGTCGGCGTTGGGTCCGGGAAGGCGGGAGAAATCTGCCATAGCGCATGTCCCCTTGAAACCGGTGCTGAGCGGATAGCTGGGCTGATGCCTGGGCTGATACAGCCACGACCGTACAACTACTGTCTAAGTAGATGTAAATATGACTCATTGCGAATCTAGCTACAGACACCGACAAAGTGAAGGAAAAGCCGCTAAATGGGGCATAGCTCTGGGTGAAGCAACGGTGACCTGCGCCGCTCTGCTCCGTACGCGCGCCCTCACGTAGAGTGCCGAACGAGGCGGGCGGACCCGTAACTCTTTCGAGTGACCGTCGTTGAGAGTGCGGAAGTGGTTGACAGAACAAGCGCTCGGGCGGACGCCCGGGCGCGTCAACCGCACAGGTGACGATACGTAACCAGCCTGGAGGCCCAAGGTGACGCGCATCAGCTGCGGAGGACGGCCATGACATCCGTCCTCGTCTGCGACGACTCCCCGCTTGCCCGAGAAGCGCTCCGCCGCGCCGTCGCCACAGTGCCCGGCGTCGAGCGCGTGACGACCGCCGCCAACGGCGAGGAAGTCCTCCGCCGCTGGGGCGCGGACCGCTCGGACCTGATTCTGATGGACGTACGCATGCCCGGTCTGGGCGGCGTGGAGACCGTCCGCCGGCTGCTCTCCGCGGACCCCGGCGCCCGCATCATCATGCTCACCGTCGCCGAGGACCTCGACGGCGTCGCGCTCGCCGTCGCCGCCGGCGCCCGGGGCTATCTGCACAAGGACGCCTCGCGCGCCGAACTGCGCGCCACCGTCACGCAGGCGCTCGCCGACCCGACCTGGCGGCTCGCCCCGCGCCGGCTGCGCTCGGCCGAGATGGGCGCCGCGCCCACGCTCACCGCGCGCGAGATCCAGGTCCTCGAGGGCATGAGCCACGGCCGCTCCAACGCGGAGATCGGCCGCGAGCTGTTCCTCTCCGAGGACACGGTCAAGACCCACGCCCGGCGGCTGTTCAAGAAGCTGGGCGCCTCGGACCGGGCGCACGCCGTCGCGCTCGGATTCCGCTGGGGTCTGGTGCGCTAGCACGTGACCGTTCGGATCCCCGTCCGCCGCCCGGCGGACGGGGCGGCGGAGGCCCGATGTCTGTTTCCGGCTCGATGCCGCATCCTTGAGATGTGGAGTTCCTCGGGGACGAGTCGATCGAGCGGGAGGGGAGGGCGCAGGAGATGACGTCCGGCGCACCTGCTCATAACGCTTCGGTGCACAAGTACGCACAGGGTGCCACCGAGCGGCAGACGTCAAGGCACGATGGACCGATGCGCGATGACGAGACGCACGGGCCTGCCGTGTCCGCGGGGGCGGGGTCGATCGGCGCGCTGGTCCACCGTGCCGTCGAAGGCGACGAACAGGCCACCCACGACCTCCTGGCGCACGTCCACCCGCTGGCCCTGCGTTATTGCCGTACGCGGCTGAGCAGGCTCCCCGGGGACGCGCGCCACTTCGTCGAGGACCTGGCCCAGGAGGTCTGCGTCGCCGTCCTGATGGCGCTGCCGCGCTACAAGGACACCGGTCGGCCCTTCGAGGCGTTCGTCTTCGCCATCGCGGGCCACAAGGTGGCCGACCTCCAGCGGGCCGCGATGCGGCACCCGGGGTCCACCGCCGTGCCCTCCGACGAGATGCCCGAACGCCCGGACGACTCCCTCGGTCCGGAGGAGCGGGCGCTGCTCAGCGACGACGCCGAGTGGGCCAAGAGGCTCCTCGCCAACCTCCCGGAGAACCAGCGCGAGCTGCTGGTGCTGCGGGTCGCCGTCGGCCTCACCGCCGAGGAGACCGGCCAGATGCTCGGCATGTCCCCGGGCGCCGTGCGCGTGGCCCAGCACCGCGCCCTCAGCCGCCTGCGCGCCCTCGCCGAACAGTGACTTCCGCGGGCGCCGTACGGCCCCGTGCGGCCGCGTCCGTCCGTGTGAACGTACAAACCTTCCGGGTGATCTTGCTCGTGGAATGAGACACGCGCTCAGCCCGTTAGCATGGACATCCGCACCGATCAAGGCCATTTGGGGAAGGTGTCATGACTGCCAACGTCGACGGAGTGCCCGAGAAATTCGCGACACTCGGGCTGACCTACGACGACGTGCTGCTGCTGCCGGGCGCGTCGGACATGGCGCCCGACCAGATCGACACTTCCTCGTACATCTCCAAGAACGTGCGGGTGAACATCCCGCTGCTGTCCGCCGCGATGGACAAGGTCACCGAGTCCCGCATGGCCATCGCCATGGCCCGCCAGGGCGGCGTCGGCGTCCTCCACCGCAACCTCTCCATCGCCGACCAGGCCAACCAGGTCGACCTGGTGAAGCGCTCCGAGTCCGGCATGGTCACCGACCCGATCACGGTCCGCCCGGAGGCCACCCTCGCCGAGGCCGACGCCATCTGCGCGAAGTTCCGCATCAGCGGCGTCCCGGTCACCGACCCGGCGGGCAAGCTCCTCGGCATCGTCACCAACCGCGACATGGCCTTCGAGACCGACCGCGACCAGCAGGTGCGCGACGTCATGACCCCCATGCCGCTGGTCACGGGCAAGGTCGGCATCTCCGGCGTGGACGCCATGGAGCTGCTGCGCCGCCACAAGATCGAGAAGCTGCCGCTCGTCGACGACTCCGGCATCCTCAAGGGCCTGATCACGGTCAAGGACTTCGTCAAGGCGGAGAAGTACCCGAACGCCGCCAAGGACAAGGAAGGCCGGCTGATCGTCGGTGCCGCCGTCGGTGTCGCGGGCGACGCGTACGAGCGCGCCCAGGCGCTGATCGAGGCGGGCGTCGACTTCATCGTCGTCGACACCGCGCACGGCCACTCGCGGCTGGTCGGCGACATGGTCGCCAAGATCAAGTCGAACTCCTCGGTGGACGTCATCGGCGGCAACGTCGCCACCCGCGACGGCGCCCAGGCGCTGGTCGACGCCGGTGTGGACGGCATCAAGGTCGGTGTCGGCCCCGGCTCCATCTGCACGACGCGCGTCGTCGCCGGCATCGGCGTCCCGCAGGTCACCGCCATCTACGAGGCCTCCCTCGCCGCCCGCGCGGCCGGCGTCCCGGTCATCGGAGACGGCGGCCTGCAGTACTCCGGCGACATCGCCAAGGCCCTCGTCGCCGGCGCCGACACGGTGATGCTCGGCTCGCTGCTCGCGGGCTGCGAGGAGTCGCCGGGCGAGCTGATGTTCATCAACGGCAAGCAGTTCAAGTCGTACCGCGGCATGGGCTCCCTCGGCGCCATGCAGTCCCGCGGCGAGCAGCGGTCCTTCTCCAAGGACCGGTACTTCCAGGAGGGCGTCGCCTCCGACGAGAAGCTGGTCCCCGAGGGCATCGAGGGCCAGGTGCCCTTCCGCGGCCCGCTCTCCGCGGTCGTCCACCAGCTGGTCGGCGGCCTGCGCCAGTCGATGTTCTACGTCGGCGGGCGCACCGTCCCCGAGCTCCAGGAGCGCGGGAAGTTCGTACGGATCACGTCGGCGGGCCTCAAGGAGAGCCACCCGCACGACATCCAGATGACCGTCGAGGCGCCGAACTACAGCAGGAAGTAGGCGTACGCACGTGAGGGGCGGTTCCGGGATACGGCCGGAACCGCCCCTCACGCGTGTGTCGGGGATACTGGTAGGCGCAGACGTAGAGGGAAAGGCCACACATCGTGACTGAGATCGAGATCGGGCGCGGCAAGCGCGGCCGCAGGGCGTACGCGTTCGACGACATCGCCGTCGTACCGAGCCGGCGCACCCGGGACCCGAAGGAGGTCTCGATCGCCTGGCAGATCGACGCCTACCGCTTCGAGCTGCCGTTCCTGGCCGCCCCCATGGACTCGGTGGTCTCGCCCGAGACCGCCATCCGCATCGGGCAGCTCGGCGGCCTCGGCGTCCTGAACCTCGAGGGCCTGTGGACCCGCTACGAGGACCCGCAGCCGCTGCTCGACGAGATCGCCGAGCTGCCGACCGAGACCGCGACCCGCCGTCTGCAGGAGATCTACGCGGCCCCGATCCAGGAGGAGCTGATCGGGCGGCGCATCAAGGAGGTGCGCGACTCGGGCGTGGTCACCGCTGCCGCGCTCTCCCCGCAGCGCACGGCGCAGTTCTCCAAGGCCGTGGTGGACGCCGGTGTCGACATCTTCGTCATCCGCGGCACCACCGTCTCCGCCGAGCACGTGTCGGGCGCGGCCGAGCCGCTGAACCTGAAGCAGTTCATCTACGAGCTGGACGTCCCCGTCATCGTCGGCGGCTGCGCCACCTACACCGCCGCCCTGCACCTGATGCGTACGGGCGCGGCGGGCGTCCTGGTGGGCTTCGGCGGCGGCGCCGCGCACACCACGCGCAACGTGCTGGGCATCCAGGTCCCGATGGCGACCGCCGTCGCCGACGTCGCGGCCGCCCGCCGCGACTACATGGACGAGTCCGGCGGCCGGTACGTCCACGTCATCGCGGACGGCGGCGTCGGCTGGTCCGGCGACCTGCCCAAGGCGATCGCCTGCGGCGCCGACGCGGTGATGGTGGGCTCGCCGCTGGCGCGCGCGACCGACGCGCCCGGCAAGGGCCACCACTGGGGCATGGAGGCCGTCCACGAGGACGTGCCGCGCGGCAAGCTGGTCGACCTCGGCGCGGTCGGGACGACGGAGGAGATCCTCACCGGTCCCTCGCACTCGCCGGACGGGTCGATGAACTTCTTCGGCGCCCTGCGCCGCGCGATGGCGACGACGGGCTACAGCGAGCTCAAGGAGTTCCAGCGCGTCGAGGTGACGGTCGCGGACGCCCAGCACAGCCGCTGACAGCTTCCCCCGCACGCGTACGACGCGAAGGGGCCCGCACCACACCGGTGCGGGCCCCTTCGCGTATCCGGGGGCGGTTCTCACCCGTGTGGGCTAGAGGCGGTGTGCTGCTCCCACCGGGGTGACGCCGCGGGTGTCCAGGAGGAGCTGGGCCTTCACCGCCAGTCCCTGGAGGTCGTACGTACGGTGGTGCTGGAGAAGGATCGTCAGGTCCGCCGCGGCCGCCGCCTCGTAGAGCGAGTCCGCGCGCGGGACCGGCAGGTCGCGGACGCGCCAGTCGGCCACATACGGGTCGTGGTAACTGACCGCCGCCCCCATGTCCATCAGGCGGCGGGCGATCTCGGTGGCGGGGGAGCCTTCCTGGTCGGCCAGATCGGGCTTGTACGTGATGCCGAGCAGCAGCACGCGCGCGCCGCGCGCCGATTTGCCGTGCTCGTTGAGGAGGGTGGCGCAGCGCTGGATGACGTACTGCGGCATCCGCTCGTTGATGCGCGTCGCCAGTTCGACCAGGCGCAGCGGCCGGTGGGGGCCGATGGTGTCGACGGGGGTGCCGTGGCCGCCGACGCCGGGGCCCGGGCGGAAGGCCTGGAAGCCGAAGGGCTTGGTCTCGGCGCACCGGATGACGTCCCACAGGTCGACGCCGAGGTCGTGGCAGAGGACGGCCATCTCGTTGACCAGGGCGATGTTGACGTGGCGGAAGTTGGTCTCCAGCAGCTTGACGGTCTCCGCCTCGCGCGGTCCGCGGGCGCGGACGACCTTGTCGGTGAGGCGGCCGTAGAAGGCGGCGGCCGACTCGGTGCAGGCGGGGGTGAGGCCGCCGATGACCTTGGGGATGTGGGCGAAGTCGTGGGCGCGGTTGCCGGGGTCGAGGCGGCCGGGCGAGTACGCGAGGTGGAAGTCGCGGCCGGCCCGCAGGCCCGAGCCCTCTTCGAGCAGCGGGCGCAGGACGTCCTCGGTGGTGCCGGGGTGGACCGGGGATTCCAGCAGGACGGTGGTGTGCGGGCGCAGCCGGGCGGCCAGGGCGCGGGCGGCGCCGGTGACGGACGTCAGGTCCAGGGACTGGTCGGCGCCGAGCGGGGTGGGCGCGCAGATGACGGCGGTGCGGACCCGGCCGAGCTCGGTGGGGTTGGTGGTGGGCCGGAAGCCCCCCGAGAGCATCCGGCGGATCTCGGACGCGGTCAGGGAGCCGTCGACCGGGGGGCGGCCGGCGGCGAGCTCCGCGACGGGGCGGGGATCGGTGTCGAAGCCGATCGTGCCGATTCCGGCTGCTGTGGCGGCTTGGGCGAGGGGCAGTCCGAGGTGGCCGAGGCCGATGACGGCGAGGTCTGCGGGCATGGGTGATGCCGTCCTTTCCCGGTAGCCGGAGTGGACGCGAGGTGCAAGTCCTGTGGACAGAACGAGCGGGAGCAATGTCAGACTAGGCGTAAATATGACCGTTATGTGGCATTGCCAGCGTTTGGACGTCCGAGTGTTGTCCACAGGCGGTGGCTGAAGTCGGAGCCCCGGGACAGAATCGAAGCTGTGAGCCCGACCACACGGGGGGCGACGGGAGGCAGCGGTGAGGACAGCGACACTGGGACCCGCGGAGCGCGCCGAGGCACTGGCGGGCATGGCCGAGGGCGAGCTGGACGTGCTGGTGGTCGGCGGCGGAGTGGTCGGCGCCGGGACCGCCCTCGACGCGGCGACCCGAGGGCTCGCGACCGGGCTGGTGGAGGCGCGCGACTGGGCGTCCGGCACGTCGAGCCGGTCCAGCAAGCTCATCCACGGCGGTCTGCGCTATCTCGAGATGCTGGACTTCGCGCTCGTGCGCGAGGCGCTGAAGGAGCGCGGGCTGCTGCTGGAGCGGCTCGCGCCGCACCTGGTCAAGCCGGTGCCCTTCCTCTACCCGCTGCAGCACAAGGGCTGGGAGCGGCTCTACGCCGGGTCGGGCGTGGCCCTGTACGACGCGATGTCGGTCTCCTCCGGGCACGGGCGCGGGCTGCCCCTCCACCGGCACCTGACGCGGCGGCACGCGCTGCGGGTGGCGCCCGCGCTGCGCAAGGACGCGCTGGTGGGCGCGTTGCAGTACTACGACGCCCAGATGGACGACGCCCGCTTCGTGACCACGCTGGTGCGGACGGCCGCGAGCTACGGCGCCCGGGTCGCCAGCCGGGCCCGGGTCATCGGCTTCCTCCGCGAGGGGGAGCGCGTCGTCGGTGCCCGGGTGCAGGATGTGGAAGCGGGCGGGGAGTACGAGGTCCGCGCCAAGCAGATCGTCAACGCGACGGGGGTGTGGACGGACGACACCCAGGCGCTGATCGGGGAGCGGGGCCAGTTCCATGTGCGGGCGTCGAAGGGCATCCACCTGGTCGTGCCCAAGGACCGGATCCACTCGAGCACCGGGCTGATCCTGCGTACGGAGAAGTCCGTGCTCTTCGTCATCCCGTGGGGCCGCCACTGGATCATCGGCACCACCGACACCGGCTGGGACCTCGACAAGGCGCACCCGGCGGCCTCCAGCGCCGACATCGACTATCTGCTGGAGCACGTCAACAGCGTGCTGGCGGTGCCGCTCACCCGGGACGACGTGGAGGGCGTGTACGCCGGTCTGCGACCGCTGCTGGCCGGCGAGTCGGACGCGACGAGCAAGCTGTCGCGCGAGCACACGGTGGCGCACCCGGTGCCGGGCCTGGTCGTCGTGGCGGGCGGCAAGTACACGACGTACCGCGTGATGGCCAAGGACGCCGTCGACGAGGCGGTGCACGCCCTCGACACGCGGGTGGCGGACTGCGTCACCGAGGACGTGCCGCTGCTCGGCGCCGAGGGCTACCGCGCGCTGTGGAACGCGCGGGCGCGCATCGCGGCCCGGACGGGCCTTCACGTGGTGCGGGTGGAGCACCTGTTGAACCGGTACGGCTCGCTGGTGGAGGAGGTGTTGGAGCTGATAGCCGCCGACCCGTCACTCGGCGAGCCGCTGGCCGCGGCGGACGACTACCTGCGCGCCGAGGTCGTCTACGCGGCGTCGCACGAGGGGGCGCGGCACCTGGACGACGTGCTGACCCGGCGGACCCGGATCTCCATCGAGACCTTCGACCGGGGGACGCGCAGCGCGCGGGAGTGCGCGGAGCTCATGGCACCGGTGCTCGGCTGGGACCGGGACCACATCGACAAGGAGGTCGAGCACTACGACAAGCGGGTGGAGGCGGAGCGCGAGTCCCAGCGCCAGCCGGACGACCTGACGGCCGACGCGGCGCGGCTCGGCGCGCCGGACATCGTGCCCATCTGAGCACCTTTCAGCGGCCCGGCCGGCGCCCGCAGAACTCGGCTTCCAGGAGCGCCGGTTCCAGAACCGGGAGCGCCCCGGCCGCCAACGTGTCCGTGTTGACCCGGAAGGTGAGGGTGTGCCGCCCGTCGGCGGTGGCGGCGGTGCGGACGTAACTGCCGGTGATGTGTCCGTTATGGCCCCACACGGTGGTGCCGCAGGACAGGGTGCGCGGGTAGACGCCCATGCCGTAGGTGCCGTGGGAGGGGCGGGTGTCGAGCAGTTCGCGCAGTTGGGGTGAGGGGAGCAGGCGGCCGCCGAGGAGGGCGGCGTAGAAGCGGTTCAGGTCGTCGAGCGTGCTGATCAGCTCGCCGGCCGCGCCCGCGTGGCGCGGGTCGAGGGCGGTGACGTCACGTCCCCGCGCGTCGTACGCACGGCCGTGCGGGGCGGGGAGCGTGGTCCGGGCGCCGGGGAACGAGGTGCCGGTGAGACGGAGGGGGTTGATGATGCGGCGTCGGGTCTCGTCCGCGTAGGAGCGGCCGGTCACCCGCTCGACGACCATGCCCAGCAGGGCGTAGTTGGTGTTCGAGTACGCGTACGAGCCCGGGGGGTGCTGCGGGCGGGTCAGGGCGCTGCGGACGGCGTCCGCCGGGCGGGTCGGCGCGGGGCCCGTGACGGTGGCGTAGTCCGGGATGCCGCTGGTGTGGGTCAGCAGCGCGCGCAGGGTGACGCGGCGGCCCTGGGGCCCGGGGAGCAACCCGGGCAGATGGCGCGCCACCGGGTCGTCCAGGCGCAACCGGCGTTCGGCGCCGAGCTGGAGGACCACCGTCGCGATGAACGTCTTGGTGACGCTGCCCGCGCGGAAGTGGTCGGCGCGGTCGATGTCCGGACCGGTGGTCAGGAAACGGGAGGAGAGAGGTGAAGCGGACAGCAGGGCGGCGGCAGGCGCGTGTCCTTCGGACACGAGCCGCTGCAGGACGGGGGAGTAGTCGGGCGCAGGATCCGGTTCCGGGGACAGGGGCCGCGCACCCAGCGCGAGCAGGACCGCGGCCACGACGACGGCACTGCGTTTCCAGGGCGTTGGCATGGTCCGGGTCCCTTCCTCCGGGGCCATCCTGACGCACGATGGACCCGGAAGAATCGCCGGTCCCGGAGTGAGGGACAATGGACGCTCTTCCAGGGCGGGTTACCGCATCGCGCGGAAGCGGCAGGCGCGGGCGAGGATCAGGGATCGCAGAGGGGACGCATGTCGGAAGCGGAGCAGTCGCGGGGCGCGGCGCGGAAACCTCAGCGGGACGAAGCGAAGCCGGGCGCCGAGGCCGACGTCAAGCCGGATGACGGCCGGGCCGGTGACGCGGTCGGTGGCGCGGTCGACGGCACGGTCGACGGCACGGTCGATGGTGCGGGAAAGAGCCGGAACAGCGGGCCGGATGACGGTCCGGGGGCCGGGGCGGAGGACAGGCCGGACGTGAAGCCGGGTGTCGAGACGGGCAAGGGTGCGGCCGTGGAGTCGGGCGTCGGACAGGACGTGAAGCGGAATGGAACCGCCGAAGCGGAAGCCGCGGCGGAAGCCGGAGCGGCAGAGGTGAAGAGCGGTGCCGCACCGGAGGCGGCGCGTGCGGCGGTCCCCGCCGCACGGTCGGGCGCGGCGGACGACGACGCCAGGTCCGCCAAGCCCTCCACGTCCTCAAAGCCTTCGCAGTCCGCGCCGTCCTCGGAGCCCTCGCGGCCCGACAAGCCGTCCGTGCCGGGAGCCCGGCAGCCCGGCGGCGCGTACAAGAAGGGTGCCGCGGGCACGGACGCGAAGACGACCGAGGGCCGTCTCCTGGCAGGCCGGTACCGGCTCGGCGTCGTGCTCGGACGCGGCGGCATGGGCACCGTCTGGCGGGCCGTTGACGAGACCCTCGGCCGGACCGTCGCCGTCAAGGAGCTGCGTTTCCCCAACAGCATCGACGAGGAGGAGAAGCGCCGCCTCATCACGCGCACCCTCCGCGAGGCCAAGGCGATCGCGCGGATCCGCAACAACGGCGCGGTGACGGTCTACGACGTCGTCGACGAGGACGACCGCCCCTGGATCGTCATGGAGCTCATCGAGGGCAAGTCGCTCGCCGACGTCATCCGCGAGGACGGCGTGCTCACGCCGAAGCGCGCCGCCGAGGTCGGCCTCGCCATCCTCGACGTCCTGCGCTCCGCGCACCGCGAGGGCATCCTCCACCGCGACGTGAAGCCGTCCAACGTGCTCATCGCCGACGACGGGCGCGTCGTCCTCACCGACTTCGGCATCGCCCAGGTCGAAGGGGACCCGTCCATCACCTCGACCGGCATGCTCGTCGGCGCGCCCTCGTACATCTCGCCGGAGCGCGCCCGGGGCCACAAGCCGGGCCCCGCGGCGGACATGTGGTCGCTCGGCGGCCTGCTGTACGCGTGCGTGGAGGGCTGCCCGCCGTACGACAAGGGCTCCGCCATCGCGACGCTGACCGCCGTGATGACCGAGCAGCTGGACCCGCCGCAGAACGCGGGCCCGCTGGAGGAGGTCATCTACGGCCTGCTGCACAAGGACCCCGAGAAGCGGCTCGACGACGCGGGCGCGCGAGTGCTGCTCAACGACGTGATCCACGCGCCCGAGGTGCCGGTCGCGCCGGTCCCGGAGCCGTCGCCGGAGGCCACGCGCGTGGTGCCGCTGCCGCCCGCGCCCGCGCCCGGCCCGAAGGGCAGGGAGGCGGCCGACGCAGCGGCCGAGCGGGTGCGCGGAGCGCTCCGTTCCGTACGCAACGCGGCGACCAAGCCCGAGCCCGCGCCCCGGCCCGGGCCGGCGGCGGAGCAGCGGCCGCAGGCCCCGGTGCGGGCGCCGCTCACCGACGTGGTGTCGCGCCGCACGCTCGTGGTCATCGCGGTGGTGGCCGTGCTCGCGGTGGTCGCCGTCGTGCTGGCCTTCACGCTGGGCGACGACGAGAAGACGGGCACGGGCGGGCAGGCCAAGCCGCAGGGCGGTACGACCGCGTCCGCCGGGGCCACCAGCGGGGCCCAGGGCCAGGACGGCGGCAAGGAGCAGGGCGGTCGGCAGTCGGCCACCGGCGGCCAGGGCAGCGGCGGCCAGCAGGGCGCCGGCACGGGTACGAGCACCGGCACGGGCACGAGCACGGGCACCAGCACCGGCACGGGAACCGGCACCAGCACCGGCACGGGCCAGTCCTCGGGCGGCACCGGCAACGGCGCGGCTCTCCCGCCCGGCTACACCATGGTCACGAACGACCGCTTCCACTTCTCCATGGCCATGCCCTCCACGTTCCGCATGACGGGCATAGCCGGGCAGAACTCCGGCGGGATATTCAGCGCCAACGGCGGCTTCCCGCGCGTCCAGGTCGACTTCAACAGCAGCCCCAAGGACGACGCCGCAAGCGCGTGGGCCGCGGCCGTGGGTGCCGTCTCGGCCACCAGCAACGGCTACAAGCACCACGGCATCGAGAAGGTCGACTACAACGGCTACCCGACCGCCGCCGACTGGCAGTTCGAGCGCAATCAGGGCGGTGAGCGGGTATGGGTGCTCAACAGGGGCTTCAAGGTCGACGCCAAGCGCGGCTACTCGATCATGATCACCTGCAAGTCCAGCGAGTGGAACGGCGCGGAGTGCACGACGCTGCGCAACACGGCGTTCGCCACGTTCCGCCCCAAGGACTGACCGGGGCCACGTATCGTGAGAGCGCGAGGACCGTACGAGCCGGATGGGTCGATAACGGAACACGTACTGACCGGATCTGACGGTCTCGCAGGGCATTGCGGACCGGGGGCCAGCGCGCTCGTGGGGAGGCGTCGTGGAGGACTACGCGGGGAGGGTGCTCGCCGACCGCTACCGCCTGCCCTTGCCGCCCGCGGACGAGTACGACCTCGTCGAGACCCGCGCCTTCGACACGTACAGCGGCCAGGAGGTGCTGGTCCGGCAACTTCCGTTGCCGGAGGTCGTCGAGGCGGAGGTGCTCGACGCCGCCGACGGCACGGCTGCGGGGCGCGCACGGGCCGCGGGGTCCGGTGGGTCCGGCGCGCAGCGGCGCGGGACGCCCGGCCGGGCCACCCGGCGGCCCGGTGATCCGGCCGTACTGCGGGCCGTCGAGGCGGCCCAGGCCGCGGCGCAGATCCCGGACCACCCACGCCTGGACCAGGTCTTCGACGTGTTCACGGAGGCCGGCTCCCTGTGGATAGTGAGTGAGCTCGTGCCGGCCCGCCCGCTGGCCGCGCTACTCGCCGAGGAGCCGCTGAGCCCGTACCGGGCGGCCGAGATCGCCTCGGACGTGCTGACCGCGCTGCGCGCCCTGCACGCGCACGGCTGGGTCCACCGCAACATCACCGCGCGCACGGTGCTCGTCTGCGACGACGGCCGCGTCGTCCTGACGGGCCTGGCGGCCGGTGCCGCCGAAGAGGCCCTGTGCGGGTACGCGCCGGTACCCGTGGCGGACGACGACGAAGAAGACGCTCCGGAGTTCGCGGAAGCGCCGGAAGCGCCGGAAGCGCCGGAAGCGCCGGAAGCCCCCGGGCCCGTGCCGGGCGCCGAGCCCGGATTGCCGTACGGCACACGGCCTTACGGCACGGACCCGTCCGGCGCCTCCACGGTGGACCCGCGCGCCGTACGGGCCGGGGCCATCGCCGCGTACCGGGCCGGGGCACGCGCCGCGAGCCGCGCCCACGAGGCCGGCGCCGCCGCGCTGCCCCCCGGCGGCACGCTGCCCCCCGGCTACGAGCGCCACCAGGGCCACCAGGTCCAGGGCGCGCTGTACGACGAGGATCACGAAGACCTCGAAGACTTCGAGGACCTCGACGACCACGGCGGCGAGGCGCCGCGCGCCCTGCTGACCGGCACCTGGCACGACGGCCCGGGCTCCACCGGTTCCGTACCGGCCGGCGGCGGCCACGTGCCCGTGCCCCGGCCCTCGCGGGCGCTCGAACCCGGGCCCGCCCCCGCACCCGCCGGCCGCTGGGACGACGTCGTCGCGGACACCCGCCCCGCCGCCCCCTACCGGGGCCCGGCGACCCCCCTCGCCGCCGAGCGCGCCCGCCAGGCGAGGATCGCCGTCGTCGGAGCCGTGACGGAGCGGTGGGCGCCGGAGCAGGCCGGACCCGTCCACGGGACCTGGCAGCTGGCCCCGCCCATCGGCCCCGCCACCGACCTGTGGGCGCTCGGGGCGCTGCTCTACCGCGCGGTCCAGGGGCATGCCCCGTATCCCGAGGAGAGCGCCGCCGAGCTGGTGCAGCTCGTGTGCGCGGAGCCGCCCGCGTACGCGGAGGAGTGCGGTCCGCTGCGTCCGGTCGTCGAGTCGCTGCTGCGCCAGGACCCCACCGAGCGCCCCGACTTCGAGGAGCTGCGCGGCTGGCTGCGTTCGCTCGTCCGCTCCGCGCCCGAGCCGGACGCGGGCGTCGGCGTCGTACCCATGCCGTCCGTACCGGCCGACAGCACGCGGCTGCCGGTCGTACGCCGTCGCGGTGAGCTCGTCCGCAAGCGCCGCGGCCGCCGCACGGGCACCGGCGTTGGCGCCGTGGACCCGGCGGGCCCCGGACGCCACCGTCACAAGAAGCCCAGGGCGGCGACCCGCGAACCGAGACCGGGGCGAGCCCCCAGGGGGCAGCAGGGGAGCGCCCGGCGCCCGCGTGCGCTCGGCCGCACCCTCCTGCTGCTCATCCTGCTCGCGCTCGCGGCCGCCGTCGCGTACGCCGTGCTGTTCATGCCCAAGGCCGAGACCCAGGAGCGGCGGCAGCAGGGTTCGGCGCCCCGGCCCACCGCGCCCCAGCAGACCGGGCAGGACGGGCAGACCGGGCAGGACGGGCAGACCGGTCGGCCGACTCCCACGCCCCCCCCCACCACCCCCGCTCCGTCCCCCAACGCCGTGACGCCGACCACCCCCGCCCTCGCCGACGGCTACACGGTCCGTGAGGACCCCGAGGGCTTCCGGATCGGCGTCGACAAGGACTGGCGCCGCAGCCCCATCAACGACGTCGGCCAAGTCCGCTACACGGGCGGCGACTACACCCTGATCGTCGTCCCCGGCCGCGACACCGTGCAGGCCAACGGCAGCGACCCGATGGAGTACCAGCGCACCAAGGAGCGCGAGCTCCAGCCCTGGCGGGACTCCTCCTGGGCCTCCGTCACCGGCATGCGCCGCGTCGACGTCGGGCGGCAGGTCATGGCGGAGGGCCAGTTCACCTGGCAGGACGTCAACAACCGTGAGGTGTACGTCCGGAACCTCGCCCTCATCGTCGGCGACCGCTACCACGTCATCCAGGTCATCGGCCCGGACGGCCAGCGCGACAAGGTCAACGAGATCTACGAACAGGCCGTCACCGCCTACCGCGCCACCCGCTGAGCCCCACCGGGGAGCGGCAGGGCAGCAGCACGGCAGCAACACGGCAGCAACACGGCAGCCGTACGCATCACGGTGCGGTCTCCGTGGTGGCCCCGAGGTTCCCCGGCGCCCACCACCCTCCGTAACCTTGGCCTCCTGAGCAACGGGCGGGGGCAAGTGGAACACTCTGAGGAAACGGCCAAGGGTCTGGTACTGGCCGGGCGTTACAGATTGGCCGAATCCATCGGTCGCGGCGGCATGGGCAAGGTATGGCGGGCCCATGACGAGCTCCTCCACCGGACGGTCGCCGTCAAGGAACTGACGGCGGGACGGTACGCGTCGGAGGCCGACCGGATCGTCCTCCACGCCCGTACGCAGAAGGAAGCGCGCGCCGCCGCCCGCATCAGCCACCCCGGCGTCGTCACCGTCCACGACGTACTGGAACACGACGACCGGCCCTGGATCGTGATGCAGTACGTCGACGGGCCGTCCCTCGCCGACGCCGCCAAGGAGGCCGAAAACCGCCGTATCGAGGCGCGCGAGGCGGCCCGCATCGGCAGGCACGTGGTGAGTGCGCTGCGTGCCGCGCACGCCGCAGGGGTGCTCCACCGGGACGTCAAGCCCGGCAACGTCCTGCTGGCCCGCGACGGTCGCGTGCTGCTCACCGACTTCGGGATCGCCGCCATCGAGGGCGACGCGACCATCACCCGTACCGGGGAACTCGTCGGCTCCATCGACTACCTGGCGCCCGAGCGGGTACGGGGCGGCTCCCCCGGCCCGGCCTCCGACCTGTGGTCGCTGGGCGCCACGCTGTACGCGGCGGTCGAGGGCGCCTCGCCCTTCCGCCGCTCGTCTCCCCTCAGCACGATGCAGGCCGTCGTGACCGAGGAGCCGCCGCCCGCCGAGCACGCCGGGCCGCTCGCGCCCGTCATCACCGCGCTGCTGCGCAAGGACCCGGCGGACCGCCCGGACGCCGCCGAGACCGCACGCATGCTGTTGGAGGCCATGGAGGGCCGCACCCCGGCCGCCGCCCAGGCGTACGTGCCGACGCGGCGCGTCGACGAGGCGGACCGCGCCGCCGCGACGGAGGGGACGGAGGCGACGGAGACGAGGGCGACGAGGGCGACGGGCGACCGGCGCGAGGCGCCCACCAAGGTGGACGCGCGGCCGGGCGAGGAGACCTCAGGGTCGGTCGTATCCGCCGGGTCCGCCGGATCCGCCGAGTCGGCCTCGGCCGCCACGGCCGCCAAGGACGGGGGCGCCGGGCGCCGCCTGCGTACGGCCGTCCTCGTCGTCGCCCTGGCCGCCGTCGTCGGCAGCGCCGCCGGATTCGCCGTGACGCGGTACGGGGACGACGCCGGCAGCGGCCCCGAGCGCGCCCTGCCGACGGCCGCCCCGGACGGCTGGGAACGCGTCAAGGACCCGGAAGGTTTCAGCCTTTTTGTGCCCGAGGGCTGGGAGCGGCGCATGGAGGGGGACCAGATCGACTACACCCCTGACAACGGCCGCCACCTCATCCGGATCAGCAAGGACCCGGCGCCGGACTTCGAGACGCCGTGCCTGCACATGAGCGACATCGAGAAAAGCCTGCGGAAACGGCTGCCGCAGTATGCACGGAAGCAGCTGCAAACGAACACGTTCCGTGATCAACTGGAATCCTGTCTGTGGGAGTTCACCTGGGTGGAGACCAAGGACAACGCGGGGGAGCGACGCGCGATCGACCAGGTGTACTACACGGACGACGGAACCGAGTACGCGCTGTACATGTCGTCCCCGGCCGAGGACTGGGCGACCACTCGGAAGCAGTTCGACATCGTGCTGCGCGGCTGGCGTCCCGCCGAGGAGTGACCTCGGCGCGAGCAGAGGGGATGTGCCGTGTCCGGACTGGGGCAGCAGCGGCGGATCGCCGATCGTTACCGGTTGGAGTCCCGGCTCGGCCGTGGCGGTATGGGGACGGTCTGGCGGGCGTACGACGAGCTCCTCGGCCGCCGGGTGGCCGTCAAGGAGATCCACGTCGACGCCGGAGCCACCCCCCACTCCTCGCTGCGCGAGGCGCGCGCCGTCGCCCGCGTACACCACCCGAACGTCATCTGCGTCCACGACGTGGTCGAGGAGGACGGCACCCCGTACATCGTGATGGAGCTCGTCGAGGGCCTCTCGCTCGCCGAACTGCTGGCGGTACGCGGCCCGGTCGACGCGCCCGAGGCGGCGCGCATCGGGCTCGCGCTGCTGGGCGCGCTGCGCGCCGCGCACGCGCTCGGGGTGCTGCACCGCGACCTCAAGCCCGCCAACGTCCTGCTGGAGGACGGCACCGGACGGGTCGTCCTCACCGACTTCGGCATCGCACACCTCGCGGGTGCGACGACGCTCACGGAGGCGGGGATGTTCGTCGGCTCGCCCGAGTACACCGCCCCGGAGCGGATGCAGGGCGCGCAGGCGGGACCGGAGACGGACCTGTGGTCGCTGGGCGCGCTGCTGTGCGCGGCGCTGACCGGCCAGTCGCCGTTCCACCGCGACTCGTTGGGCGGGGTGCTGCACGCGGTCGTGGAGGAGGAGGTCCGGCCACCGGCGGCGGCCGGACCGCTGATGCCGCTGGTACGCGGGCTGCTGGAGCGCGACCCGGAGCGCAGGATCGGCGCGGCGGAGGCGGAGCGGCTACTGCGGGCGTACGCGGCGACGGGGACGACCCCGCTGTACGAGCCGCCGCCACGGGCCGGGCGGCCTCCGGAGCCCGGCCACGCCCGGGCGCGGGATGAGGCGGAGGACGGCAGCGAGCGGCCCCGGAGCAGGTGGTCGCAGCGGTCCCAGCGGTCGCAGCGCTCCCAGCGTGCGCGCGATGCCCAGCGGTCCCGGGAGTCGGAGGGGCCCCCGGCCCGGGGAGCGGAAGCATCAGAGGGGCCTCAGCGGTCGGAACTGCTGCACTGGCCGCACCGGCCCTTCCGGCAGGCGCCGGGCGGCTCCGGTGGCTCCGGTGGCTCAGCCGTCGCACCGGGCTCTGGCGGCTCCGGTGGCTCAGCCGTCGCACCCGGCTCTGGCGGCTCTCCGAGCACGCCCGGCACCAGCGCCTCGGGCGGCTCACGCGGCACCAGCGCCTCGGGCGGCTCACGCGGCACCAGCCCCTCCAGCGCCCCCAGTGCCTCAGAGGCCTCCGACGCCGCACCCGGACCTACCGGCTCCAGCGGCCCTGCTGACGCAGCCCCCGCGCCTCCTCCCCCCGCCGGGAGCGCCGCGACGGCCGCGACGGCCGCGACGAGCCCCAGCACCCCCACCATCCCCCCGGCATCCGCCGCCCCCAACCCCCCACCCCCACCCCACTCCGCCGTCACCCGCCCCACGCCCACCGCCTACCGCACGCGCCCCCTCCGCACCCCCGTCGTCGCCGCCAGCGTGCTGGCCGCCGCCGCAGCGCTCGCCGGGGCGGGCGCGGCAGGCGTGCTCGTCCTGCGCGACGACCCCGGCGACACCGGCGGCGGCAGCGCCGGGCCGCCCGTGGCGACCGTCACGGCCCCGCCGCAGAGACCTCAGGACAGCCCCACTCCCGCGCCCTCCCCGGACCCGTCCCGCTCCACCCCCGTACCCGCCGGGTACCGCGCCGTCTCCGATCCCGAGGGCTTCTCCCTCGTCGTCCCGGAGGGATACGTCCGCAGTACCGACGGCCAGCGCGTCTACTACGTGTCACCCGACAAGGCGTACCGGATCGGCATCCGGGTCCGCCGCCCCGTCGAGGGCGGCCCCTTGGCGGCGATGCGCCGCGCCGACGCCAACGGGCCGGGCACCAACCCCGGTTACCGCGACGCCAAGGTCACCCCCACCACGCACAACGGCCTTCCCGCCGCCCTCCGCGAGTTCACCTGGAACGGATTCGCGGACGGCAAGGGCCCCCGGCGTACGTACGACATCTGCTGGGACGAGGGCGGCCGCCTCTACAACGTGTGGGTCTCGGCGCCGCTCACGCGCCTCGACGAGCTGAAGCGCCATTTCGACACGGTCCTGGATTCCTTCCGCGCGCGGCACGCCTGACGAGCCCTGAGTCCCTGAGTCTCTGAGCCCCTGATCAGGGCTTATTTGCCAGTGATCACTGGCGCGGTGTGAGGGTCCCGCGAAAAGCTGTTACCGGCGGGTACCGCGCGCCCCGCATTCCGCATACCCTCGCCCCCATGACGGACACGACCGACACCACGGAGACGCGGGCCACCACCGCCCCCACCGCGACGAAGGGGCTCGGCACGAACCCCGTGGCCCCCGCCCCGGCGGGCGCCCGCACCGCCGCCGATGTGGTCACGCCCGAGGTGGTCGCCCAGCTCACGCGCGGCGTCGTCGGCTCCGGCCGCACCGCCAACCACACGCCGTTCACCGGCGAGAAGCTGGCCGACCTGCCGGAGTCCACCCCCGAGGACGTCGCCGAGGCGTTCGCGCGCGCCCGCGCCGCCCAGCCCGTCTGGGCCGCGACCCCGGTCCGCGCCCGCGCCGCCGTGCTCCTCCGCTTCCACGACCTGGTCCTCCAGCGCCAGGCCGAGGTACTCGACCTGATCCAGCTGGAGACCGGCAAGGCGCGCCTGCACGCCCACGAGGAGGTCCTGGCCGTCGCCGTCGCGGCCCGCCACTACGGCCGCCGCGCGGGCGCGTACCTGAAGCCGAAGCGCCACACCGGAGTCGTACCGACGCTCACGAAGGTGACGGAGCTGCGCCAGCCGCGCGGGGTCGTCGGCCAGATCGCCCCCTGGAACTACCCCCTCGAACTCTCCGTCGGCGACGCGCTGCCCGCCTTCGTCGCCGGCAACGCGGTGGTCATGAAGCCCGACACCGAGACGGCGCTGACCGCCCTCTGGGCGCGGGACCTGCTCATCGAAGCCGGTCTCCCGGCCGAGGTCTTCCAGGTCGTGCTCGGGGACGGCCCGGTCGTCGGCCCGGAGGTCGTCAAGCACGCCGACTACGTCTCCTTCACCGGCTCCACCCGCACCGGCCGCGAGGTCGCCCAGGGCGCCGCCGCCCGGCTCGTCGGCGTCTCCCTCGAACTCGGCGGCAAGAACGCCATGCTGGTCCTCCACGACGCGGACGTGGAGAAGGCCGCCGCCGGCGCCGTCCGCGCCTGCTTCTCCTCCGCCGGCCAGCTGTGCATCTCCATCGAGCGGCTGTACGTCCACGCGTCGATAGCCGACGACTTCATCGAGCGCTTCGCCGCCCGTACGAAGGCGATGCGGCTCGGCAACTCCCTCGCGTACGGCGCCGACATGGGCTCACTCGTCGGCGAGCGCCAGCTGGAGACGGTGACCCGGCACGTCGACGAGGCCGTCGCCAAGGGCGCCACGCTCATCACGGGCGGCGTCGCCCGCCCCGACATCGGCCCGCTCTTCTACGAGCCGACCATCCTGGAGGGCGTCCAGGAACCGATGTCCGTCTGCGCCGAGGAGACCTTCGGCCCGGTCGTGTCGATCTACCGCTTCACGGACGAGGACGAGGTCGTCGAGCGCGCCAATGCCACCGCGTACGGCCTCAACGCGTCCGTCTGGACGAAGGACGGCCGCCGCGGCCACGCCATTGCCGCCCGCCTGCGTACCGGCACGGTCAACATCAACGAGGGCTACGCCCCGGCGTACGGCAGCGTCCAGTCGCCCATGGGCGGCATGAAGGACTCGGGCCTCGGCCGCCGTCACGGCTCCGAGGGCATCCTCAAGTACACCGAGGCCCAGACGGTCGCGCAGCAGCGGCTGATGCCGCTGGCGCCGTCCTTCGGCATGGACGACGAGAAGTACGCGGCGTTCATGAGCCACAGCCTGCGACTGATGAAGGCGCTCCGCTTCCGCTAGACCCTTCGACCCTTTCCCCCTTCGGTACGGTACGAGGAGAGCCCATGCCCCAGCAGGACGAATCGCCTTCCGCGTACGACTACGACGTCATCGTCGTCGGCTCCGGCTTCGGCGGCTCGGTCTCGGCACTCCGCCTCACGGAGAAGGGCTACCGGGTCGGTGTCCTGGAGGCGGGCCGCCGCTTCACGCGGGAGACGCTCCCCAAGAGCTCCTGGGACGTGAAGAACTACCTCTGGGCCCCGGCCCTCGGCCTCTTCGGCATCCAGCGCATCCATCTGCTCGGTAACGTCATGGTCCTGGCGGGCGCCGGTGTCGGCGGGGGCTCCCTCAACTACGCCAACACCCTCTACGTACCGCCCGCGCCCTTCTTCCAGGACAAGCAGTGGGCGTCCATCACGGACTGGCAGGCGGAGCTCGCCCCCTACTACGACCAGGCCAAGCGCATGCTGGGCGTACGGCTCAACCCGACCATGACGCCCTCGGACGTCCACCTCAAGGCGACGGCCGAGGCGATGGGCGTCGGCGACACCTTCCACCTGGCGCCGGTCGGCGTCTTCTTCGGAGACGGGCGGGACGCGGACGGCACGGCGAAGACCACGCCCGGTTCGCAGGTGCCCGACCCGTACTTCGGCGGGGCCGGCCCCGCCCGGAGCGCCTGCACGGAGTGCGGCGCGTGCATGACCGGCTGCCGGCACGGCGCCAAGAACACCCTCACCGAGAACTACCTGCACCTCGCCGAGAAGGCCGGGGCGGTCATCCACCCCATGACCACGGTCACCGCCCTCACCGAGTCGGCCTCGGGCGACGGCTACCTGGTCACGACCGTCCCCACGCACCGCCGCCGCAAGGCCGCCCCGCGCACGCTGCGCTGCCGGTACGTCGTCGTCGCGGCGGGCACGTACGGCACGCAGACCCTGCTGCACCGCATGAAGGACGAGGGGAAGCTGCCCCGCATCTCCAGCCGCCTCGGCGAGCTGACCCGTACGAACTCGGAGGCGCTGGTCGGCTCCCAGACCACGGACCGCCGCTACCGCAAGCGCCACGGCCACCGCCGCGCCGACTTCACGCGCGGCGTCGCGATCACGTCCTCCATCCACCCCGACGCCAACACCCACATCGAGCCGGTCCGCTACGGCAAGGGCTCCAACGCCATGGGGTCCCTCTCCATCCTCCAGGTGCCGTACTCCGACCACCGCGTCGCGGCCTGGCTCGGCAACGTCGCCCGCCACCCGCTGCTCGCGCTGCGCTCGTTCTCCAACCGCCGCTGGTCGGAGAAGACCATCATCGGCCTGGTCATGCAGTCCCTGGACAACTCCCTCACCACCTACCGCAAGCGCGACGGCATCGGGAAGGGCCTCCTCACCGCCCGCCAGGGCCACGGCGCCCCGAACCCCAAGCAGATCCCGGAGGGCACGCGCGCGGCCTCCCTCCTCGCCGAGGAGATCAACGGCTTCGCCGGCTCCAACATCGGCGAGCTCATGGGCACCCCGCTCACCGCGCACTTCCTGGGCGGCTGCGCGATCGGCGCGACGGCCGAGGGCGGCGTCATCGACCCGTACCACCGCCTCTACGGCCATCCGGGCATCTCGGTCGTCGACGGCGCGGCCGTCTCCGCCAACCTCGGCGTGAACCCGTCCCTCACCATCACGGCCCAGGCCGAGCGCGCCATGTCCTTCTGGCCCAACAAGGGCGAACCGGACCCCCGCCCCCGCCAGGGCGCCGCCTACGAACGCCTCACCCCGGTCGAACCCAAGTCCCCGGCGGTCCCGGCGGACGCCTTCGCGGCCCTGAAGCTCCCGTTCCTCGGCATCCCCACGGTCCCGCCGAAGTCCTGAGCGTCCGGACACACGAGAGGCGCTGCACCCCCCTCCGAGTGCAGCGCCTCTCTTGTCCGTGTGCGTGCTGGTTACGCGGTGGCGCCGCTGTTGCGACGACGCATCGCGAAGACGACACCGGCACCGGCGACGATGGTGATACCACCGGCGATACCGATCACCGGCAGCATCGACGACGAACCGGTCTCGGCGAGGTTGCCGGTGACGGGCAGCGGCTTGGCCTCACCCTGCGGCTTCACGTCGGTCTTCGGCTTCTCGCCGGAAGGCTTGGCGTCCTCGACCTCACCCGGCGTCTTGCCGGCCGCGAGGACCTGGAACGGGTACATGTCGCCGTTCTCGAAGCACTTGTACGACTCGTCCTCGGCGCCGTTGTCGTAGGCGCCGACGGCGATCGCCAGGCCGTCGCCTGCGGGCGCGCCCTTGTCGATCTTCACGCGGAGGTCGATGGTGACCTGCTTGCCGGCGTCCAGGTCGAACTGGCCGAAGAAGACGCCGTTGTTGACGCCGCTGCCCTCGAAGTCGTTGATCCACTCGCCGGACTCGGGGTCCTTGTACTCGAAGTGGGCGTACTTGTCGACGAGCTTGTTCGCTTCCTCGCTCTCCATCTCGTCCGCGTAGGTGGCGGCGGTGAAGACGTTGAGGTCGCGGATGTCCTGCTTGCCGGTGTTCTTCACGTTGAACGTGAAGTTCTTCCAGCCGCTACCAGCCGTGATCTTGTTCGGGAAGCCGCCGAGGGAGACCGAGACGGAGCCCTCCTCGCACGCGAACTCCTCGTCGCCCTCGCCCTCGCCCTCCTCTTCCTTGGCGGGCTTGTCGCCGGTGGCCGGCTTCTCACCCTCAGCGGCGGGCTTGTCGGCGGGCTTCTCGCCGGTGGCCGGCTTCTCCTCGGCCGCGGGCTTCTCACCCTCAGCGGCCGGCTTCTCGCCCTCAGCCGCGGGCTTCTCGCCCTCAGCGGCCGGCTTCTCGCCCTCGGTGGTGCCCGCGTTGTCCGGGGTCGTCGAGCCGGACGTCGTGGTGTCCTGGTTCGTCGTGTCCGGCGTCGTCGTGTCGGGCGTGGTGGTGCCCTGCTCCCCGGCGCCGCCGGTAGAGGTCGTGCTGGTGGTGCCGTCCGTCGCGTACGCGGCCGGAGCCGCCAGGAAGGCGGCAGGGGCGATGACGGCGGTCGCGGCGGCGACCGCCATGGCGCGGCGAAGCTTCATTCAAGACCTCTGTGGTCTGGGCGTGCCGCATCACACGGCACGGAGTCTGGCGGGCCGCCTCCCGAGGTGGGGGTGTCACGGGTGTGGCCGTTGTTTCCGCATGCATGACCCGTGACTGGAGGGGATGGTTGTGCGCCAACTGACGAAAACTTTATGTGACCCGCGTCACGCGAATGGCCTATCGTCCGGCCGCCGTGCGCCTCGGCGGGCCGGCGCACACCAAGGCCCCGCGGTCATCCCCACCGCGGGGCCTTGGTCGTCGGCGTACACCGTCTCGGCGTACAGCATCGGCGTCATACGGGGACCGGGAACGGGACTGCGGTCCGGACCGGATGCGGTCGGCTCCGGGCGTCCCCGGAGCCGACCGCTTTTTCGGGTGACCGGGCTGCTGTCCCCTGCCGTCCGGTCACGCACGCTGGAGCGAGGTCCCACGACGTACCCGACGGGTACGCCACACGCTCCAGCGGAGCCACGCGTGGTTTCTTCGGCCCGCCCCTGGCTGACACGGACAACCGATCCAACGAAGGCCGGTACCGCGCGGTCACGCGCCGTACGGGTGAGGGTGCGCCCGAACTCAGATACGGCCTCAGATACGGCCCCGGCACAGCTCCAGCATCGTCATCGCGAGCGCGGTGCCCGGCTTGCCCAGCGCGGAGCGGTAGTGGGCCAGGATCTCCATCTCGCGGGCCAGGTTCACGCGGCGGCCGCCGGAGGAGATGCGGGCCTCCTGGATGACGGCCGAGATGGCCACCCGTTCCTGGATCAGGCCGATGATCCGGTCGTCGAGCGCGTCGATGCGCTCGCGCGCGCCGGCGATCAGCTCCGCGGCGTCGTCCGTGCGCGCGCCGGTCTTGTCGAGCGAGTCGAGTGCGGTCATGGCGGGGGCTCCTCGTTCGGTGAGCGGTGCCCCGGGGCGGCATGGCCCGGAAACGACAGGCGCCCCGGACCTTGTCGGCCCGGGGCGCCTGGGAAGTCGCTTGTCAGTTGCTCAAGCAGCACGACCATGGCAGCCGGACGGGCCCGGTGCCATAGGTAAAGACGTAGATCGGCTGCTTGTGCATGGGGGCAAGTATGGTGCATCCGACCATCCGGGCAACCGTGGGTTCGGATGGTGAGACGAAAGGTCGCGCGGACACGCCGGTAGAATTGGCGTACAGCCCCTCCTCCCACCGCCGGAAGGCCGCCGTAGTGTCATCAGCGAATCCCGCTGCCGCGCCCGACGCCGTACTCGTCGTCGACTTCGGCGCGCAGTACGCCCAGCTCATCGCCCGACGCGTCCGTGAGGCGCGGGTCTACAGCGAGATCGTCCCGTCCACCATGCCGGTGGCCGAGATGCTGGCCAAGAACCCGAAGGCGATCATCCTCTCCGGCGGCCCGTCCTCCGTGTACGAGGAAGGCGCCCCCACCCTCGACCGCGAGATCTTCGAGGCCGGCGTCCCCGTCTTCGGCATGTGCTACGGCTTCCAGCTGATGGCCACGACCCTCGGCGGCACCGTCGACAACACCGGCGCGCGCGAGTACGGCCGTACGCCGCTGCACGTCAGCAAGGTCTCCTCCACCCTCTTCGAGGGCACCCCCGCCGAGCAGCCGGTGTGGATGTCGCACGGCGATGCCTGCTCCGCCGCGCCCGAGGGCTTCACCGTCACCGCGTCCACGGACGTCGTGCCGGTCGCCGCCTTCGAGAACGACGAGAAGAAGCTGTACGGCGTGCAGTACCACCCCGAGGTGATGCACTCCACGCACGGCCAGCAGATCCTGGAGCACTTCCTCTACCGCGGCGCGGGCCTGCGCCCCGACTGGACCACCGGGAACGTCATCGAGGAGCAGATCGAGGCGATCCGCGCCCAGGTCGGCGACAAGCGCGCGATCTGCGGCCTGTCCGGCGGCGTCGACTCCGCCGTGGCGGCCGCGCTCGTCCAGAAGGCCATCGGCTCGCAGCTGACCTGCGTGTACGTCGACCACGGGCTGATGCGCAAGGGCGAGACCGAGCAGGTCGAGAAGGACTTCGTGGCGGCGACCGGCGTCCAGCTGAAGGTCGTCGACGCGCAGGAGCGGTTCCTCGCCGCGCTCGCCGGGGTCTCCGACCCCGAGGAGAAGCGCAAGATCATCGGCCGTGAGTTCATCCGCGTCTTCGAGCAGGCCCAGGCCGAGATCATCGCCGAGGCGCCGGACGACCAGCCGGTCGAGTTCCTCGTCCAGGGCACCCTCTACCCGGACGTCGTCGAGTCGGGCGGCGGTACGGGCACGGCGAACATCAAGTCCCACCACAACGTGGGCGGGCTCCCCGAGGACCTCGAGTTCAAGCTGATCGAGCCGCTGCGCAAGCTGTTCAAGGACGAGGTCCGGATGGTCGGCCAGGAGCTCGGCCTGCCGGAGGAGATCGTCCAGCGCCAGCCCTTCCCGGGCCCCGGCCTCGGCATCCGCATCGTCGGCGAGGTCACCAAGGACCGCCTGGACCTGCTGCGCGAGGCCGACGCCATCGCCCGCGAGGAGCTCACCGCGGCCGGCCTGGACCGCGACATCTGGCAGTGCCCGGTCGTCCTGCTCGCCGATGTGCGCAGCGTGGGCGTCCAGGGTGACGGGCGCACGTACGGCCACCCGATCGTCCTGCGGCCCGTCTCGTCCGAGGACGCGATGACCGCCGACTGGACGCGGATGCCGTACGACGTGCTGGCCCGCATCTCGACGCGCATCACCAACGAGGTGCGCGACGTCAACCGCGTGGTGCTGGACGTGACCAGCAAGCCGCCGGGCACCATCGAGTGGGAGTGACCCCACTCCGGGCGTAGCCGGATGAAGCCGCCGTCCCCCGAGGGGGCGGCGGCTTCGTCGTACGACGCCGCACGCTGAACCGGTGGTCCTTCCGTCGCGTATCCATGGGGTGGGGCCGGACAATCGGTTCATGCGGTGGAGAGGCAGGTCGGGGATGGGTGGGCACACGTACCGGACGACGGAGACGGGGGCGCCCCGGGGGCTGCGGGCGGCGGCCTCGCGCTACGCGCTGCTGCCGCTGCGGATCTTCCTCGGCGTCACCTTCGTCTACGCCGGGCTCGACAAGCTCACCGACGACCGGTTCCTGGCCGCGTCCGGCGCCGGCTCGGTCGGGGAGCTCATGCGGTCCGTACGGGACTCCTCCGCCGTGCCGTGGCTGGTCGACGTGGCGCTGAAGAACCCGGAGGCGTTCGGGCAGGCCATCGCCTTCGGGGAGCTGGCCGTCGGGGCCGCGACGCTGCTTGGGCTGTTCGCGCGGCTCGCGGCGGCCGGTGGGGCGCTCATCTCGCTGAGCCTGTGGCTGACCGTGAGCTGGCAGTCCGACCCGTACTACTACGGCAACGACCTCGCCTACCTCATGGCGTGGCTGCCGCTGGTGCTCGCCGGGGCGTCCGTGCTCTCCGTCGACGCGGTGCGCGCCGCGCGGCGCCGGCGCAGCCGGTAGGCGACCCAGGCGGCCGCGCCCGCGAGACCCAGCCCGCCGCAGAGCAGCGGTATCACCGCGTACCAGGGCGTGTGCCAGGAACCGGCGGCGTCGCCCGCGTACAGGACGGCGATCGCCAGGCCCGTGGCGCCCGCGATCAGCCGGCCCGGGCGGAACTCATGACGCAGCACGGGTGACCTCCACCAGTCCGAGCGCGGCGTTCAGCGTGAGGTGCAGGGTGCCCGCCGGGGGCAGGCCCCGGGGCGGGGGGATCGTACGGGTCGTGTCCCGGTCCGGCGCGATGTCGACGTCATCGGCCGGGTCGGCCGGAAGCCGCACGTCACCGAGGCCCACCTGGGCGTGCACCGTCACGGTCACGTTCCGGGGGACGACCACCTCCAGGCGGCCGGCGCCCACCTCCGCCGAGGTGCTCAGGGTGCGCTTCGGGGGGACGGCCACCTTGGAGAGGTCCACCGTGCCGACGCCGCTGCCCACGGCGTACCGGGGTTGGACGTCCGCGACCGTGGCCGGCCGCCACGTCGTACGGGTCCACTCGGTGTCGATCTGCCGCGGGACGAGGGAGGCGCCCGCCAGCAGCAGCGCCGTCACGACCGTCATGAAGACCGTGCCGAAGCCGGTGCGGCCCAGGAACGAGCTGACCGCGAGGCCGAGGGCGAGGACGCCCAGCGCGCACGCGAGACCCGTCTGCAGGCACGTACCGAGCGGCTGCGACCCCCAGGGCACCGCCGTGCCGAGTGCGCCCGCCAGGAGCGCGAGCAGGAGGACCAGGCCGCCGATCGAGCGCGGGGCGGCGGTGGCGGGGGGTGCCGGTCGCCAGGCGCTCCCGGTGGGGCGGGCACGGACCGCGTCCTGGGCGCCCGCCGCGTCCTCGGGGCCCCACAGGTAGCCCAGCGGCAGCGGCCCCGTCGTACCGTCCTTGACGATCGGGTCCCGCCACCACGACGGCGCCGCGGGCGGCGGCGGGGCCTGCGTCTCGGGCGGCGCCTCCGCGACCGCGTGCGCCACCGCGTGCGCCGCCGCCGGGGCCTGCGGCACCTCCCCGTCGACCGTCAGCCGGCGCCTCTGGGACCAGACGGCCGCGCCGCTCACGGCTATGACCAGCAGCAGGGAGAAGGAGATGGTGCTGCTGTTGCCGAGCATCGACAGGAACAGCCCGCAGCCGACGAGCGCCATCAGCACGGCCGTCAGCGAGGCGCCGTCGACGCGGCCCGACAGCAGCCGGCGCGCCTCGTTCTCCTCCTCGCCCTCGGCGGTGATCAGCAGCCAGGCGAAGCCGTAGAAGAGCAGGCCGAGGCCGCCGGTGACGGCGAGGACGCCGACCGCCACCCGGAAGATCACCGGGTCGAGGTCGAAGTGCCGGCCGAGGCCGCCGCAGACCCCGGCCACCACCTTGTGCCGGCGACGCGCGCGGCGCAGCGGCGGATGGGGGGCGGGCGCGGGCACGCCCGACCCTTCGGGCGCCTCCTCGGGCGGCACGGGAGTCGTGCTGGTCATACGTCCATGGTGGCGGCCCGGGCGCCCCGGCGGCACCGGGGCCGACCCTGGCCCGTCCCTGATATCGCCCCCGAGCCCCGGGAGGCGTTCCCACGGGGGCGTTCCCGCGGAGGCGTTCTCAGGGCCGCGTAGGGGGTCGACCCTGATGTGGGGAGGCCGGATGCCGTGTGACGATCGGACCATGCCCGCCGCCACCCGTCCGCCCGAGACCGACGAGCCGCCCGTGCGCAAGCTCTACCGCAGCGCCGACGGGCGGATGCTCGGCGGTGTCGCGCGGGGCCTCGCCGGGCACCTGGGGCTGCCCGTGATCTGGGTGCGGTTCGTCTTCCTCGCCCTCTTCATGGCCGACGGCCTCGGCGTGCTGCTGTACGCCGTCTTCTGGATCGTCGTCCCGCTCGGTGTCGGGGGCAGGGCCGCCGAGCCACGTTCCGTCTTCGAGACGACCTCCGACGGGCGGCGCCGCCTCCGCAAGCCCGACAAGGGCCAGATCGTCGCCCTCATCGCGCTGACGATCGGCGCCGGCGCCTTCGTCAGCAGCGTCAACCTGGGCGGCGAGGCGAACCGGTACGTCTGGCCGATCCTGCTCGTCGGGGTCGGTGTCGTCCTGGTCTGGCGCCAGGCGGACAACGCGCGCCGGGCCCAGTGGACCCGCTCCGGCCGCCGCAAGCGCCTCTTCCAGCTCGCCCGCGGCCTGGCCGGGGTGGCCCTCGTCGGCATGGGCCTGACCGTCTTCATGGTGGTGCGCGGCTCGGCCGCGCAGCTGGGCACCGCGCTCACCGCCGCCATAGCCGTACTGGCCGGCATGGCCCTGCTCGCCGGGCCCTGGCTGGTGCGGATGTCGCAGGACCTCTCCGAGGAGCGGACCATGCGCATCCGCGCCCAGGAGCGCGCCGAGGTCGCCGCCCACGTCCACGACTCCGTCCTGCACACCCTCACGCTCATCCAGCGCAGCGCCGACGACCCGGGCGAGGTCCGCCGCCTCGCCCGCGCCCAGGAGCGCGAGCTGCGCAACTGGCTGTACAAGCCGGAGGGCACCGGCAAGGACGAGGACCAGGAGCCCGAGACCCTCGCCGAGGCCGTGAAGCGCACCGCCGCCGAGGTCGAGGACACGCACGGCGTCCCCCTGGAGGTCGTGGTCGTCGGCGACTGCCCGCTGGACGAGAGACTGGCCGCGCAGATGCAGGCCGCGCGCGAGGCGATGGTCAACGCCGCCAAGTACGGTGGCGGGGGCGGGGCCGTACAGGTGTACGCCGAGGTGGAGGGCCGTACCGTCTTCGTCTCCGTACGGGACCGGGGGCCCGGCTTCGACCTGGACGCGGTCCCCGCCGACCGGATGGGCGTACGAGAATCGATCATCGGCCGGATGCAGCGCAACGGCGGCACGGCGCGGCTGCGGTCGGTGCCCGGGGACGGCACCGAAGTGGAGCTCGAGATGGAGAGGGCGGACGACGCATGACCGAGGACACGACGGCTTCCACGGAGGCCGTGGAGCGGCGGGTGCGGGTGGTGCTCGTCGACGACCACCGGATGTTCCGCACCGGCGTCCGGGCCGAGATCGGGCGGACCGAGACGACCGGCGTCGAGGTGGTCGGTGAGGCCGCCGACGTCGACGAGGCCGTCTCCGTGATCACCGCGAACCGCCCCGAGGTGGTCCTCCTCGACGTCCACCTGCCGGGTGGCGGCGGCGTCGAGGTGCTGCGCCGCTGCGCGCCGCTGATGGCCGACGCCGAGAACCCCGTCCGCTTCCTGGCGCTGTCGGTCTCGGACGCCGCCGAGGACGTCATCGGCGTCATCCGGGGCGGCGCCCGCGGGTACGTCACCAAGACGATCACCGGCACCGACCTGGTCGACTCCGTCTTCCGGGTGCAGGACGGCGACGCGGTGTTCTCTCCCCGGCTGGCCGGGTTCGTGCTGGACGCCTTCGCCTCGACGGACGCCCCGCCCGTCGACGAGGACCTCGACCGGCTGACCCAGCGGGAGCGCGAGGTGCTGCGGCTGATCGCGCGCGGGTACGCGTACAAGGAGATCGCCAAACAGCTGTTCATCTCGGTGAAGACGGTCGAGTCGCACGTCTCGGCGGTGCTCAGGAAGCTGCAGCTGTCCAACCGGCACGAGCTGACCCGCTGGGCGACGGCGCGCCGCCTCGTCTGAGTCTCCCGAGTCTCCGGTCCGCGGGTCCGTCCGCGGATATCGGTACATAACCGGGGCAACCCGCACGGTTCCGGGCCCCTCCTACAGACCGTGATGAGCCTGACGGGTACGCCCTTCTTCGTGACCGCGATCGTGCTGGCCGTGATCGCGGTCCTGCTGCCGCTGGTCCTGTGGACCCGGCTGCGCGGACCGGCGCTCGTGCGGGGCGCGCTCCGGCTCGGCATGGTCGCCTTCGCCCAGCTCACCGCGATCGTCGTGGTCTTCGTCGCCGTCAACAACGCCAACCGCCTCTACGACGGCTGGGGCGACCTCCTCGGCACCAGCGACCACGTCGACGCGGCGATCGACCTCGGGCCCGACGGCACGGGCGGCAAGCGCGTCGCCGACCTGCCGAAGGTGCGGCAGGCCTTCGAGCCGGTCGACGACCCCGGCATGGGCGAGGGCGTCCGGCGCACCACCCTGAAGGGCCGCATCTCCGGGGTGGAGGCCGAGGTGTACGTGTGGCTGCCGCCGCAGTACGACGACCCGGCGTACAAGGACCGGAAGTTCCCGGTGGTCGAGCTGCTCTCGGGCTTCCCCGGCTCCCCGAAGTCCTGGTTCGGCAGCCTGCACGCGAGCAGGCAGCTGGAGCCGCTGATGCGGCAGGGCACGGTCGCGCCGTTCATCCTGGTGTCGCCGCGCACCACCCTGCTCGGCGACACCGACACCGGCTGCGCCAACGTCCCGGGCAAGGTGAACGCCGACTCGTGGCTCAGCATCGACGTGCGCCGGATGGTCGTGGACACCTTCCGCGCCCTCGACACGCCCGACGGCTGGGCCCTCGCCGGGTACTCGGCGGGCGCGCACTGCGCCGCGAAGCTGGCGGTGGCGCACCCGGACCGGTACGGGTACGCGATCAGCATGTCCGGCTACAACGACCCGGCCGCCGAGCCGTCCTCGCTCACCGGCCGGGACCCGGAGCTGCGGCACCGGCACAACCCACTCACCCTGCTGAAGGCGGCCGCGACCCCGCCCAGGATCACGATGCTGTTCACCGGGAACGGGAACGACGGCTTCCAGCAGGGCCTGGACCTGCGCGCCGTCTCCCGGCCGCCGACCCGGATCGACGTCCGCCAGGTCGCGGGCGGCCACCGCACGGCCTCCTGGATGCGGGAGGTGCCGTCGGTCTTCGAGTGGCTGACGGCACGGATGGGGGCCGGTGCTTCGCGGAGCGACGCTTCCGGAGCCGGAGCCGGAGCCGGGGCCGGGGACGCCGGGGCGCAGGGCCCCGGAGGTCCCGGAGGTCCCGGTCGTCAGGGAGCCAGCGAGATGTCCACCTTCTCCGACACCCGCCGGTAGCCGATCCCCGCGTAGATCCGCTCGATCGACGCGTCAGCCGGCTCCAGCCACACCAGCCGGCAGCCGCGCGCGAACGCCGTCGCCGTCAGGTACGCCGAGAGGCCCCCGCCGATGCCCCGCCGCCGATGGCTCGCCGCGACCGCCAGCCCGGCGAGCTCGCTCAGCCCGTCCACCGGCACCGAGCAGCCGCCCGCCCCCACCGTCGTGCCGTCGGCGGTGTCCGTCGCGATTCCGGCGACACCGCCGCCGGCCGCCGCCGTGCGCAGCCAGCGGATCGCGCCCGCGTTCGCCTCGCCGGTCCCGCCGTACGCGAGGTTCTGCACGGAGGCGGCCGCGGCGTACGCGGCGTCGTCCGCCGGCTCGCCGAAGGCGATGCCGTCGACGGGCCCCGGTTCCCGCAGCCCGCCCGGCGCGCACGCCATCAGCGGCGCCCGCCGCTCGACGGTGAACCCGGCTGCGAGCAGCGCCGGTTCGAGTTCCGGCGCGCAGGCCGGCTGGAACTCCAGGCGCGGCACCCGCTCCAGTTCCCGGAAGGCAGCCACCAGTTCGTCGATCTCCGCCTTGGTGGGGGCTGCGCCCGCGTCGGGGATGGCGTAGTTGGCGGGCGGGATGTCCCAGTCGGGGTTGTAGCGCAGGACGAAGGGGCCCACGCGGCGGTGATCGGGGGACCGCAGCGCCAGCGTGCGGACGCAGTCCTGGAGGTCGTCGGCGATGCCTTCGGGGATGCCTGCAGGGTCGCCTTCGGTGGTGCCTTCGGGGATGTCGCGATCCATGGTCATGGATCCGGGACCCTACGCGACCCGGGTCGCTCCCGCCCACGGCATTTCGTCGATCGGCGCGATCCGTACGGGCGCGCCGGGCCGCGGTGCGTGGATCATCTTGCCGCCGCCGATGTAGAGGCCGACGTGGCTGATCCCGGAGTAGAAGAACACCAGGTCACCGGGGGCGAGCGCGGAGCGCGGGACGCGCTGTCCGGCGTTGATCTGGGTGTACGTGGTACGGGGCAGGGCCACCCCGGCGGAGCGCCACGCGGCCTGCGTGAGCCCCGAGCAGTCGAAGGCCGACGGTCCGGTCGCGCCCCAGACGTACGGCTTGCCGAGGGCCCCGTACGCGTACGAGACGGCCTGCGCGGCGCGCGCGTTGGGCGCCTGCCGCGCTCCCGCCGGCGGGGGGTTCCCGGCCGTCGGGCCGGTACCCGCGCCAGGGCCCGCGCCCGTGCCCGCGCCGGGGTTCTCGTACCGCGCGCGTTCGGGGGCGGACAGCCGGCCCAGGAGGCGCTCGGCGGCGGCGAGCTTCTGCTGGACCGTGGCCTTGTGGCGGCGCAGCTCGGCCTGGCGGGCCTCCAGTTCGCGCAGGTGGCCGCCTGATTCGGCGCGCAGCTGCGCGATCCCGGCGAGCTCGCGGCGCACGGCGGCGATGGCGTCGGCCTGGCGGGTCCCGGCGCGCTCGGCGAGGGCGGCGCCCTCCAGGTAGGCGTCCGGGTCGGTGGAGAGGGCGAGCTGGAGGGCGGGGTCGAGCCCCCTGTGCCGGTACTGGGCGGTGGCCACGGAACCGAGCGCGTTACGGGTGGCGGCGAGCCGCTCCGTCCGGCGGGCGGCCTCGTCACGCAGGGCGTCCAGCGAGGAGCGCGCCTTGTCGGCCTGCTCCTTGGCGCCGTTGTACCGCTCGGTGGCCTCCTCGGCCTCCCGGTGCAGCCGGTCCACCTCGGTCCTGATCTGGGCGGGGGAGAGGCGGGGCTCCGCGTGCCCGGCGCCGCCGAGGACCGTGGCGGTCGCCGCCCCGGCGAGGACGAAGCCGGCGGCGGTGCGCCCGGCCGCCGATCCGTTCAGGGATCTCTGCCGGGGCTTGCGGTGCTTGCGGTGCTTCGGAGGTTCTGGGTGAGCTGCCACGAGGGCGGGTCACTTCCCTTCCCTGTCACGTGTGGGTGGGGTGGCCGGCCGCCGTCCGGGAGTCGGAAGACGGCGGTGGGAGAACCGGCCACCTGGGGGAGGACGCTAAGCCCGCCGGTCACGGTGGTGAGGCGGAGTGACCGCAATTGCCCGCAGGTGAGAGTTCGGGAGCGGCTTCCGTCGGCGGCGACGCGCCTGGAACCTCACATTCCGTATCAGCTGTGACCGAGGCGACGAATGAGGCAACCCCGACCGGGGGCCGGTGCTATGGCCCCGGTTAGGCTCCGGCGCATGGACGTACTCATCAATGTCTTCGTCGCGCTGCACATCATCGGCATCGGCGCCCTGCTGGGCGGCTTCCTGTCCCAGATGAAGGCGATGGGCGCGGGCACGGCGCGCTTCAGCCCCGGCATGCTGCACGGCGCGCTGACCATGCTGGTCACGGGTGTCGCCCTGGTCGGGCTGAACCAGGCCGACGAGCAGACCGTGAACAACATCAAGATCGGCGTGAAGCTCGCGATCCTGGTCGTCATTCTCGGCCTGGTCTACGTCAAGCGGGACGAGGAGACGGTCGACAAGCCGCTGTTCGGCGCCGTGGGCGGTCTCACCGTCGCCAACATCTTCATCGCGACGCTCTGGACCTGAGGTCTGAGGTCCGGGGTCTCTCTTACGCGGGGCGCACGCAGCCGGACACCGGCATGGAGTGGACCGGCTCCTCGCGTACGTTCATCCCGGGCCGCGGGGCGTGGATCATCACGCCGTCGCCCTGATAGATGCCGACATGGCTGATGTCGTCGTAGAAGAACACCAGGTCGCCGGGGCGCAGCTCGTCCATGGAGACGCGCGTGCCGACATGGGCCTGCTCCCAGGTGGTACGCGGCAGGTCGACACCCGCCGCCTTCCAGGCCGCCTGGGTCAGACCGGAGCAGTCGTACGAGCTCGGGCCGGCCGCGCCCCACACGTACGGCTTGCCGAGCTGGGCGCGGGCGAAGGCCAGCACCTTGTCGGCTTTGGCTGCGGCGCGGTCGGGGCCCGTCTCCGTCCCGCAGGTTTCCGGTTCGTACGCCGGTTCGTACGCCGGTTCGTGCGCCGGCGTCTCCGCCGGCGTCTCCGTCCGCGATGCCAGCAGGGTGCGCGCCTCCGCGAGCTTGCGCTGCACCGTCCGCTTGCCGGCCCGCAGCGCCTCCGGGGTCTTCGCCGACTCGGCCTGCCGCGCGGCGGGCTCCGCCTTCGCCACCTCGACGACATCACTGACGGGCGTGGCGGTCGGTAGAGGTCGTGCGGGCTGGACGGGCTGCACGGGCTGGACGGGCTGGACGGGAGTGGCGTACCGCTGCGCCTGCGTACCCGTGCCGGCCTGCCGGTAGAGGTCGTCGACCTTTCTCTGCACCTCCTCGACCGTCGGCCGGCCCGGTGCGGCTTCGGCGGACTGGGCGGACTGAGCGGACAGCAGGGTCGTGACCGAGGCGATGGCGGCCGTCGTGACCCCGACGGCGGGGGAATTCGTACCAAACGAACCGAACGTACTGAACGTGCGGGTGGTGCGGCTGCGCGGCTTGCGATGCGACGCCAAGGCCGGCATCTCCTTCCGTAGACCGCCTACCGGGTCAACCGGCGGGTTCGGGCGAACGGAAGGTGCCCTACGGCCTGCGGAAACGGCCGATTCACCCCATGGTGCATGGTGGGTCCCCGGTTCCAACTCCCGTGCGGGGGAAGTGGATTCGGCGTGGGCGGTCCGATCGGCGTGGTTCGCCGATGAGGGAACGGCCCGCTTGTGCGGCACGCTAGCCAACGTGTGGTGGTGCTGTGAAGGATGATGTTCGATATGCCGGATACATTTTCGTGACCTTTACGCTGCGCTTATGCGAGGTGGCGGTGAGCGACGAAACCGGTTCGGCCCCGACTGTCAGTGGGGCGGCCTAGACTCGATAGGCGATGAGCAGCCTCTTTGACGACAGCTTCCTGGCGGACCTGCGGAACCACACCTCCGAGGAACCGCCGCCGCCCCCCGAGGACGCCGAGGACCACGCCCCGGCCCCGGAGGAGGTCCCGCACGACCTCTTCGGGGACCGTTACGACGTGCCCCCGGCCCGGGACGCGTACCACCGCGACGGCGCGCCGCGCACCGTCGTGGACCCCGCCGCGCTGCTGGAGGGGCTGAACGACCAGCAGCGCGCCGCCGTCGTCCACACCGGCTCGCCGCTGCTCATCGTCGCCGGTGCCGGCTCGGGCAAGACCCGGGTGCTGACCCACCGCATCGCCCACCTGCTGGCCACGCGGCACGTCCACCCGGGCCAGATACTGGCGATCACCTTCACCAACAAGGCCGCCGGCGAGATGAAGGAGCGCGTCGAGCAGCTCGTCGGCCCGCGCGCCAACGCCATGTGGGTGATGACCTTCCACAGCGCGTGCGTGCGCATCCTGCGCCGCGAGTCGAAGAGGCTCGGCTTCACGTCGTCCTTCTCGATCTACGACGCCGCCGACTCCAAGCGCCTCATGGCGCTGGTCTGCCGCGACCTGGACCTGGACCCGAAGAAGTTCCCGCCGAAGTCCTTCAGCGCCAAGATCTCCAACCTGAAGAACGAGCTGATCGACGAGGAGACCTTCGCCGACCAGGCCGCCGACGGGTTCGAGAAGACGCTCGCCGAGGCGTACCGCATGTACCAGGCGCGGCTGCGCGAGGCCAACGCCCTGGACTTCGACGACATCATCATGACGACGGTCCACCTGCTCCAGGCGTTCCCGGACGTCGCCGAGCACTACCGCCGCCGCTTCCGCCACGTCCTCGTCGACGAGTACCAGGACACCAACCACGCCCAGTACACGCTCGTACGCGAACTGGTGGGCACCGGTTACGAGGACCTGGACCCGGCCGAGCTGTGCGTCGTGGGTGACGCCGACCAGTCGATCTACGCCTTCCGCGGCGCGACCATCCGCAACATCCTCCAGTTCGAGGAGGACTACCCCGACGCGACGACGATCCTGCTGGAGCAGAACTACCGCTCCACGCAGACCATCCTCTCCGCCGCCAACGCGGTGATCGAGCGCAACGAGAGCCGCCGCCCCAAGAACCTGTGGACGAACGCCGGCCCCGGGACGCGCATCATCGGGTACGTCGCGGACACCGAGCACGACGAGGCGCAGTTCGTCGCCGACGAGATCGACCGGCTGACGGACGCGGGCGAGGCGAAGGCCGGCGACGTCGCGATCTTCTACCGGACGAACGCCCAGTCCCGTGTCTTCGAGGAGATCTTCATCCGCGTCGGCCTGCCGTACAAGGTCGTCGGCGGCGTCCGCTTCTACGAGCGCAAGGAGGTCCGGGACGTCCTGGCGTACCTGCGCGTGCTGGCGAACCCGGAGGACAGCGTCCCGCTGCGCCGCATCCTCAACGTGCCCAAGCGGGGCATCGGCGACCGCGCCGAGGCGATGATCGAGGCGCTCGCGCTCCGCGAGAAGATCACCTTCCCGCAGGCGCTGCGCCGCGTCGACGAGGCGTACGGCATGGCGGCGCGCTCCGCGAACGCCGTGAAGCGGTTCAACACGCTGCTGGACGAGCTGCGCACCATCGCCGAGTCCGGCGCCGGACCGGCCGTGGTCCTGGAGGCGGTCCTGGAGCGCACCGGGTACCTCGCCGAGCTGCAGGCATCCACCGACCCGCAGGACGAGACGCGCATCGAGAACCTCCAGGAGCTCGCCGCCGTGGCCCTGGAGTTCGAGCAGGAGCGCGGCGAGAACCCCGGCACGCTCGCCGAGTTCCTGGAGCAGGTGGCGCTGGTCGCCGACTCCGACCAGATCCCGGACGAGGACGAGGAAGGCTCCGGCGTCATCACGCTGATGACGCTGCACACCGCCAAGGGCCTGGAGTTCCCGGTGGTGTTCCTGACGGGCATGGAGGACGGCGTCTTCCCGCACATGCGCGCCCTCGGCCAGACCAAGGAGCTGGAGGAGGAGCGGCGCCTGGCGTACGTGGGCATCACGCGCGCCCGCGAGCGGCTCTACCTCACGCGGTCGTCGATGCGCAGCGCGTGGGGCCAGCCCTCGTACAACCCGCCCTCGCGGTTCCTGGAGGAGATCCCGGCCCAGCACCTGGAGTGGAAGCGCACGGGCGCGATGGCCAAGCCGTCGTCCGGCGGCCCGGCATCCGGGATCACGGCCTCCCTGTCGTCCTCGCGGTCCCGTTCCGGCCCGTCGGGCTTCGCCACGCGGCGTACGACCGACAAGCCGGTGATCGCGCTGGCGGTCGGGGACCGGGTGACGCACGACCAGTTCGGGCTCGGGACCGTGATGGCGGTGACGGGCGCGGGCGGGGACGCGCAGGCGACGATCGACTTCGGGGACGACAAGCCGAAGCGGCTGCTGCTGCGGTACGCGCCGGTCGAGAAGCTCTAGCCGGCTGAACCGGCTACCGGTTCACCCGGTCGGGTCGAGGCCGTGGCTGCGCAGCCACGGCAGCGGGTCGATCGGGGAGCCGCCGCCGGGCCGTACCTCGAAGTGCAGGTGCGGTCCGGTGGAGTTGCCGGAGTTGCCGGAGTACGCGATGACGTCACCGGCCTTGACCTCGCCGGACCGGATCTTGGTGCTGCTGAGGTGGCAGTACCAGGTCTCGGTGCCGTCCTTGGCGGTCACGATCGCCATGTTCCCGTAGGCGCTGTTCCACTGGGTGCGTACGGTGCCGTCGGTGGCGGCCATCACGGGCGTGCCGTACTGCACGGGGAAGTCGATACCGCTGTGCAGGGACATCCAGTTGACGCCGGCCTGCCCGTAGTACGCGCTGAGCTGGTGCAGCTTGACGGGGAGCGCGAACTTGGGGCGCATCGCCTCGCGGCGCGCGGCCTCCTCCTCGCGCTTCTTGCGCTCGGCCTCCTGGCGGTTCTTGAGGTCGATGCGCTCCTGGGTGCGGCTGGCGCGGTCGCCGAAGTCCCGGGCGTCGGCGCTGAGCGCGGCGAGCTGGGTGTCCAGGGCGCTGTTGGCGGCGGCGACGGTCTTGACGGAGGAGGGGTCCTCAGCGGTCACCGGCTTGGCCTCGGCCTTCTGCTCGCCTCCGGTGAGGCCGCTGACGGAGGCCGCCGCGATTCCGGCGACACCCATCACGCAGGCGGACGGCACGGCGACGGTCAAGAGCGCGGAACGCTTCGCGGGGGTACGCCGTCGGCCACGGCCGCCGCCGCCTCCGCCGGAGCGGCGGGCGGGACGGGGGATGACGGGCGCGGCGACGGTCGCGGCGTCGGCCACGGCCTCCGCGTCGTGCGCCGGCTCTTGCGCCGGCCCGTGTTCCGGCTCGGGGGCTTCTTCGTGAGGAGCTTCCGGCTGGAGGGCCTCTGCCGAGGCGTAGTCGTACTGCTCCGGTACGAACGTCTCGGTGGGCGCGTAGTGCCAGGCGGTGGCGTCGTAGGCGCCGGTGTCGTACTGCGGCTGGTCGTTCTGCGGCTGGTCGTTCTGCGTCTGGTTGTTCCAGGCGCCGGCGTCCCACTGGCCGGTGTACTCGGAGTACTCGACGTAACCGGTGGTGGCGCCGTCCCACTGCGTGGTGTCGTATTGGCCGCTGTGCCCCGCGCCGTAACCGCTCTGGTAACCGGCGGTGTCATAACTCGCCTGCTGGGTACCGTCATAGGACCCGGGGAGGGCGCCGAAGAGCGGGTCGGTCGCGAAGGCACCGGTGTCATAGGCACCGGTGTCGTACGTGCTGGTGGTGTAACTGCCAGTGCCGTGGCTGCCCGTGGTGTAGGCGTCGTCTCCGACGTACCCGGCGTGGGGGTGCTGGTCGTTCACCAACTTCTCTCTCGCCTCGGCAGCAGGACCAGGTCTGGGCGCGGCCCCCGGGATGGGGAACCCCAGAGGGGAAAGCAGTGGGCGCGACTGTACCCGGCGGTATGCGCAAGCGACAATCTTCCGAGAGTCTCGGGTCCGGGGGAAACGGGCATTCAGCCGCCTTTCGGCGGAGTACACACAGAGCCTTGGCCGTACGTTCGAAATCCGTTCGATGGTTGTGGCGTTGCGTTCACGCCACTGACACGGAATCCGCCATTCCGGCGGTCGGCTCCTCGGACTCCAGCACCTGGCGGACCGCGGCGGCGACCGCCGGGTGGACCGGGAGTGCCAGGTGGCCGATCCCGGTGACGCGGACGTTCTCCGTGATCAGGTCCGGATGGCGCAGGCACGCCGTCTCGGCGGGGATCATCACCTGATCGAGATCGCTCCAGAAGCTCACGAAACGCGTACGGCACCGGGGCGCGGGCTCGCTCAACTCCCGCAGGACGGACGAGCCGGGACGCATCTGCCGGACCAGGGGGTGGGCGCCGGCCAACGGGGCGAAGGTGGTGCCCCCGTGCGGCGTGCCCAGCGTGACCAGCGTGCGTACGCGCCGGTCGCCGCCGAGCCGCTGCACGTAGTAGCGGGCGATCAGCCCGCCGAGGCTGTGCCCGACCACGTCCACCTCGGGGTGGCCGGTGCGGGCGCAGACGTCCTCGACATGGCGGCCGAGCAGGGCGGCGGCGGTGCGCAGATCGCAGGTGAGAGGGGAGTAGTTGAGCGACTCCAGGTGCTGGAGCGGCCAGCCGGACCGGGCGAGGGAGCGGCGCAGCGGCACGAAGACGGAACGGTTGTCGATGAACCCGTGCAGCAGCACGACGGGTGGCCGCCCGCCGACGCCTGCGGGCGGAGCGGGGCGGCGGCGTTCCGGGGCGACACCGGTGGGGTAGAGGACCAGATGGCAGGCGAGGATGGCCAGCTCCAGGGCCGTGGCCTTGAACAGCGCGATGACCCTCATGGCCGACCTCGCCCTCCCGCACCGGCACACGAGGCACCGCGCCACGCCGCGCCGACGTGAGGATTCCCCTCACGAGCATGTCCCACGTGTGATTTCCCCCTCGGTATTCACCGTGAAACGGCTGCTTGCGGGATGCTGTCGATAACGTTCGTTCACCTCCCCGGGATATACCCACGGGGGACGCATGTGGAGGCAGTGATGGGTGTGACCGGTCCGATCCGCGTGGTGGTGGCCAAGCCGGGTCTCGACGGCCACGATCGCGGGGCCAAGGTGATCGCGCGGGCCCTGCGTGACGCCGGTATGGAGGTCATCTACACCGGCCTGCACCAGACGCCGGAGCAGATCGTGGACACCGCGATCCAGGAGGACGCGGACGCGATCGGCCTCTCGATCCTCTCGGGCGCGCACAACACGCTGTTCGCGAAGGTGCTGGAGCTGCTGAGGGAGCGGGACGCGGAGGACATCAAGGTCTTCGGCGGCGGGATCATCCCGGAGGCGGACATCGCGCCGCTGAAGGAGAAGGGCGTGGCGGAGATCTTCACGCCGGGTGCGACGACGGCGTCGATCGTCGACTGGGTCAACGCCAACGTCCGCGTCGCCGCGTAGGCGGGTCGGCCCGCAGACCACCAGCCCATCGGCGCCCACCGGGGTGGGATGCACCCACGGTGGATCGGTCCCGACTCCGTGAGGCGGCCGGGGGCGGAGCGTGGGGGGTGGCCGGACGTCAAACGACTGAACGCGCGCGAAGCGCGGTGAACGAGAGTCCGGCCACCCCCCACCGGAGCCCCCAGCCCCCGCCCAGTGCCCACCGGGCACAAGCCACGGCCGGCCCCGCGACATCAACTACGGCGCGAGCTCCCTCCGCATCGTCGCGCGCAGCCGGAGCGTCGACACCAGCCGTTGGAACGCCTCCGACCAGTAGCCGCCCGCTCCGGGGGACGCGTCCTCCGCTTCGTCGGGCACGGCGGTGAGGACCTCGAGGCGGGCCACCTCGGCGGGGTCGAGGCAGCGTTCCGCGAGGCCCATCACGCCGCTGAAGCTCCACGGGTAGCTTCCGGCGTCGCGGGCGATGTCCAGGGCGTCGACCACCGCGCGGCCCAGCGGCTCCGCCCAGGGCACGGCGCAGACGCCGAGCAGCTGGAACGCCTCCGACAGGCCGTGCGCGGCGATGAAGTCGGCGACCCACCGGGCGCGTTCGTCCGCGGGCAGGGCGGACAGCAGCTTGGACCGCTCGGCCAGCGAGGCCGGCGGGGTCGCGGGCGGCCCGAGCAGGGCCCGCGACCATGCCGCGTCCCGCTGCCGGACCGCCGCCCGGCACCACGCGGCGTGCAGCTCGTCGCACCAGTCGTCGGCGACGGGCAGCGCGACGATCTCCTCCGGCGTGCGCCCGCCGAGCCGCGCGGGCCATGCGGAGAGCGGCGTGGCCTCGACCAGCTGGCCGAGCCACCAGGACCGCTCGCCCCGCCCGGCGGGCGGGTTCGCCAGGACGCCGTCGCGCTGCATGCCGGCGTCGCACTCGTGCGGCGCCTCGACCGAGATCACGGCGGTGTCGCCGGTGCGGTCGAGGCTGACGCACGACGCCGCCCGCGCGGCCATGCGCCCGGCCAGCGCCGACTGCGGCAGCGCGGACAGCAGCTCGGCGGCTGTCGCGCGGACGTTGCGGCTGCGGTCGGAGAGCGCCTCTTCCAGGAAGGGCTCGTCGGCGTCGGAGAGGCCGGTGCGCAGGGAGTCGAGGAACATGAGCCGGTCCTCGGCCCGTTCGGTGGGCCAGGTGGAGCGCAGCAGCGCGAGCGCGGCGCCCGGCTCGTGGGCCCGTACGGCCGCCAGCAGGGCGACGCGCTCGGCGAAGAGGCCCTCCTCCCACAGGCTCCGTACCGCTTGGGCGTCGTCGGGCGCGGGCAGCGCGGCCACCCCTGAGGCGCCGCGCAGGGCGAACCGCCACTCCGGGTTGAACCGGGCGAGCCACAGACCGCGCGGCCCGGCGAAGGTGAGGGCCTGGGGCCGCAGGTCGGTGCGGGCGCGGGCGGCGTCCAGCAGGGCGGGGAGCGCGGAGGCGGGCGCCCGGTATCCGCGCTCGTTCGCGGTCGCGAGCCACTGGGGCAGGAGCTCGGTGAGGTCGGGTGCCGCTCCGCGCCGGCCGCCGCCCTGGGACGGCCCGGTCCGGTCGGCGAGCAGCTGGGTGAGCCGGCGGCGGGCCGCTTCGGGGACGGGCGGCCGCGGATCGTGCGGCGCCGGTTCGGGCGGGGCGGCGGCGGGCGCGGGCAGCAGACCGGCTCTGCGCCGCACGGTGTGCAGGGCGGCGGCGTCCAGGAGCGCGACCGGCGCGTCCTTCGCGGGAGCACCGCCGGGCGGCATGACGTCGGCGCCGGGCGGCCGCCGCTCGGTGCCCAGCAGCGCCGAGGTGACGAGGTCTTCCCAGGATGTGGTGGTGGTCATGGCGTCGTCCTCCGTAGGCCGGCGTCAGATGAGCGGAACGGTCTCGGGTGGAACGGTCTCGGGTGGAACGGTCTCGGGCGTCTCCGCCGACCAGGCGGCGAGCGGGGTGAAGCCCCGGTGCCCGCACTCGCCGAAGACGGTGACGGGGCCGCCGCCGGAGAGGGCGACCAGCCGCCACAGGCCCGCGCGGCCGAGCGCGGCGGGGGCGACCGGCAGCGCGGACGCGCCGTCGGCCGCGGACAGTTGCCAGGTGCCGTCCTGTGACGGCACGGGTATGACGTCGGCGAGCGTCACCGGCCAGGCGTCCAGCCACGGATCCTCCCGCAGGGCGCGTCCGTACGCGGCGAGCGCGTCCGTGACCGTGCCGCCGGGCGGCGGCCCTTCGGCCGGGACCGGGGGTGAGAACTGCGGGCCGAGCTCGGCCCGCAGTTGTCCGGCGCCCGCGTGCGGCGTGACCTCGGCGTCGATGACCACGCCCACGGGCAGGGCGAGCTGCGGTGCCCGTCCCGCGGCGCCGAAGGAGAGGAGCAGGGCCGTGCGGCCGCTGTCCCGCCCGTGCAGCCAGATGCGGCGCGTGGTGAGCTTGCCGTCCGTGGTGTCGTACTGGGCGAGGACCGTCCAGTGGTCGCGTACGGCCGGGCCGTCGGCGGGCGCGGTGAGCCCGACGCGGGTGCGTACGGTCGCGGCCAGGGGCTCGGGCAGCCGGTCGATGCCGAGCCACGCCTGGTCGAGGAGGTGCGTCAGCGCGCACTCCTCCAGCAGCCGCACCGGCCAGCCCGGGCCCGAGCCCGGTATCGCGCCCAGCTCCCTGACGCGGCCGGCCAGCCCGGGGGCCTGCGCGTCGACCATGCGGGCGGCCGTCTCCTCCCACAGCCCGTACCCCGCCTGGTCGGCGGAGGCGAGTCCGCCGCGCAGCAGATCGGCGAGCCGCTGCTCCAACTCCCGCGCGCCCGCGGTGATCCGGGCCGACCGGCGTGCGGGGGGGGGGCGGGCCGCCGGGGGGTGGTGGGGGGGTGGTGGGGGGGGGCCGGGGGGCCCGGACGTGCGCTGCCCCCCGGGTGGGCCGGGGGGCCACACGACTTGAGCGGATTCTGAGCTTGACCTGTTGCGCGGCTTCCGTCGCGCCGCTTCCTT
>NZ_JBEXNO010000050.1:0-50131 GCF_040611175.1 Streptomyces sp. NPDC003036
GCCGGGGGCGCGGCCACCCGGGTTTGTAGTGCGGCGCGGGGCGCGGCGGGGGTGGCCCTGGCCCCCCACCGCTCCGCCCCCCGGCCCCCGCCCGGGCGCCGGCCCGGCGGGGGACGGGGTGAGTGAGGGGCTTACGGACTTGTGGAACCTATGGGCTGACGCAGCCGATCATGCCGACCGGGTAGTCGTTGCCCGTCGAGGTGGCGGTGAAGCCGAAGGTGACGCTGCTGTCGGCGCCGATCGTCCGGTTGTAGTCCACGTTCCGCACGGTGACCGTGCCGTCCGCGCCGTTCGTCAGGGCTCCGCCCCAGATGCTGCTGATCTTCGTTCCGACGCCCGGCTTCCAGGTGACGCCCCAGCCGTTGGTCGGCGTGGTGCTGTGGTTCATGACCTCCACGGAGGCCTGGAAGCCGCCGTTCCAGGAGTTGACCACGTTGTAGACGGCCATGCAGGAGCCGGTGTGGGGGTCGGTCGGCGTGGGAGTGGGCGTCGGGGTCGGGGTGGGGGTGGGTGTCGGCGTGGGGGTGGGAGTCGGCGTGGGGGTGGGTGTCGGCGTGGGGGTGGGAGTCGGCGTGGGGGTGGGAGTCGGGGTCGGCGTCGGGTTCGAGCCGCGGATGCCGGTGACTTCGCCGTTGCCGCCGTCGAAGACCACGTCGGAGCAGGAGAAGAAGTTCTCCTGGCTGTCCGAGCGCACCCACTGGATGAAGATCATCGCGTCACCGGAGCGGCCCGCGGGCAGCTTCAGGTCCCAGTAGTAGTGGCCACTGCTGGAGCCCACGGAGCCCTGCTGGGGCGGGTTGGTCACCGTCTGGATCAGGTCGAGGTCGCCCCAGGCCAGCGGGGTCGTGGACGACCAGCCGGGCTTGGTGAGGTAGACCCGGAAGTCACCGGGGTGCGCCGCCCAGTTGCTGTACTTCACCCGCATCGTCGCCCCGGACGTCAGGTGCGTCTTGGGCCAGTCGGCGCGGGCCGCGTTGTAGGCGGAGAAGTTGTAAGGGGACCGGTCGCCGGCACTGCACAGCTTGCCGTCCGGGACGTAACCGGCGCCCCGCCCACCGGCGTTGGAGTCGAGCACGGCGAACCAGTTGTACAGGGCGCTGCCGCCGCTCTGCGCGAGCGCGGCCTTGCACGCCGGGTTGGTGGGGTCCAGCGCGCCGGTGCCCGTGATGGCGTCCAGCTGGCACAGGTAGGTGCGCGAGCCGGGCATCATGGCGACGCCATGCGCCTGCGCCGTGTTCTGGCCTAGGAGCAGCAGCCCGATCGCGGACAGGAGCGTGGCGAAGGCGGTTGCCAGGGAGTACGTCTTACGTCGTGACACAAGGCCTCACCTTTCGAGCCTTTCGAGTGGCAATGATGATCTGCACATGACAATGCTTGGCCCCGCCACTTGGGAGCGCTCCCACCGCTACGGTACCCAGACGTAAAGAGGGTGTAAACGGGAGCGTCTCAAGAACCGCCCGAGAAGCGCCCCAGAAGCGCTTCAAGAGGCGTCCCGAGAAGCTCAGCCGAGGCCGCCGTCCGCGCCACAGCAGCCGTCCCGCCGCAGCTGCCGCCCGACGGCCGACCAGTCCACGCCGGAAGGCTCCTGCGAGCGGCCGGTCCCCGTGCCGGTGCCGGTGGTGGTGTCGGCGAACGCGGCGACGAGCGCGGCCTGTTCGTACAGCACCCCGCCCCGCAGCACCGAGGCCGTACGCACCAGCGTGTCGAAGTCCGCGAACGGATCCCCGTCCACCACCGTCACGTCCGCCACCTTGCCCACCTCCAGGCTGCCCAGGTCCCGTTCGGCACCGAAGGCACGCGCGGGCAGCAGGGTCGCCGTGCGCAGGGCCTGCGCCGGGGACAGGCCGCCGAGGCGGTGCAGCGCCCGCAGGTTCATGTGCAGCGACAGGCCCACGGGCACAATCGGCGCGTCGGTGCCGAGGACGACCAGCCCGCCCGCGGCGAGCACCCGCCGGTAGAGCCCCGTCTCGGTGCGCAGCGCGGCCAGGTGCGCGTCGCTCGGCGGGCGCGCGGCGAGCTCGCGTACGGCGGCGGTGTCCCACGGCGCCATGACGGCCGTGACGCGGGGGTCGCCGGCGAGCCGGGGGTCGGCTCCCACCAGGTTCATCGCCGAGAACGGCGTGGCGATCAGCGTGAAGTCCACGCCCCGCGCGGTGTAGATCTCCTCGACGTCCTGGTAGGACCGCCCGGTCGCCGTCGTCGCGTGCCCGAACTCGGCGCGCTGGGTGGCCTGGAGATGACTCGTCAAGTCCTGCCCGGTCTGCACGCCCGGCGAGCAGAAGTGGCTGCCCGCGCGGACGCCGAGCCGCTCGTGGGCGAAGCGGGCCGCCTCCTCCATCACCCACGCCGGGGCGCGTACATACGTCTTGACGACGTCCCAGTCGAGCGCGGCTCCGCGTTCCAGCGACCGCCGCAGGCCGTCACGGGTGAGGTGCGCCCTGCCCATGCTGTACGCCACGCGGGCGCCGTCGAGCAGTTCGCCGCAGGTCAGCAGGCGCGGGCCGGCCAACTGCCCGGCGGTGACCGCCTCGCGGAGGCGTGCCTGCTCGTAGGCGAATCCGCCGAGCGAGACGGCCGTGGTGATGCCGTACGCCAGTTGGGAGGCCGTCTGGCGGCCGCCGTAGGTGCTCTGCCAGGGGTGGGTGTGCGTGTCCCACAGTCCGGGCAGCACCGTGCCGTGCGCGGCGTCGACGCGCCGCAGCGCGGGCCGGGCTCGGGACGGCCGGTGCGGCTCGATCGCCGCGACGCGTCCGCGGCGTACGACGATGTCGACGTCCTCCCGTACCGAGGTGTCGCCGCCCGTGCCGTCCCACAGCCGGCCCGCGTGCACGACCGTGTCGGCCGGGGCCGGGCGCCGGTGGTCCAGCGGGACGCGTACGGTGCGGGCCGGGCCGCCGACGGCAGCCCCTCCCCCGGTGAGCCGCAGCAGCCGCAGCCGGGTCCCGGAGAGGTACAGCAGTGTCCGGGAGTCGCCCGACCAGGAGGGGTGGTCGGCGGGTTCGTCGACCAGTCGGCGCAGGCGGCCCCGCGGGGTGCCGTCCGGCGTCACCGGCAGCAGGCACAGCGCCGACTCCACGATCAGCGCCATCCAGCGCCCGTCGGGCGACCAGACCGGGCCGGAGTCGTAGCGGTCGGAGATCGAGGTGTGCGGCCGGACGGCGTGCAGGCGGGTGGCGCCCGTCTCGGTGTCCGCCACCCGGATGAGGTTGTAGCCCTCGCGGAAGCGCCGGTTCACCCGGTTGCGGTCGCACCATGCGAGGTGGCGGCCGTCCGGGGACCAGCTCGGCCGGCCCGGCAGCCCTCCGCCGCCGAGGGGCGCGGCGACTACCCGTTCGGCGCCCGTGGACAGGTCGCGGACGATGACGTTCCCCGCCACGTCGAGGCAGGCCAGCCGGGTGCCGTCGGGCGACAGGGCCGGGAGGACCCGGCCGCCGGTCGCCAGCGCCGTCCGCGTACCGGAGCCGAGGTCGAGGCGGTACACGCCCAGCAGGCCGTCGCTGTCGTCGCAGTACACCAGGGACCGGCCGTCCGGTGCCCAGACGGGCCCGAGCACATAGCGGGTGGCGTCGGCGCGCAGCAGCCGGCGGGGCGGCCGGCCGCCCGTCGTACCGGTCACCCAGAGGGAGTTGAGCGCGGCGAAGGCGACACGCCGGCCGTCCGGTGACAGCGCCGGCAGGTGGATGCCGCGGACCGGGCGCAGCCGGTCGCCGTCGAAGTCGTGCTGCTTGGCGCGGTAGCGCGGCCGCTCCACGGGCACGGCCGCCCGGAACGGGATCGGCTCGGGTGCGTGCGGCGTCTCGGGGCGTACGAGCGTGAAGCGGCCGTCGACGGTGAGCAGCAGCTCCCCGGCGGCCGTCCAGCGCGGCGGCACGGGCGCCACGTCCCCGTCGACCGCCACCGGTGCGCCGTCGACCACGAGGGTGCACGAGCCGTGGGGCGCGGGCGTGATCCGGAGATACGCCAGCCGCTTCCCGTCCGGTGCGACGGCCGGGACCATGACCTGCGCGGCGGCGCGCTCGGTGTGTACGACGTCGACCGCGCCGCTCCCGTCGGCGGCCACGGCCGCCACCGTCCGGGCCTCCAGGGTCACCGTGCCGGTGGGTGTGGTCAGGGCCCGGGCCCGTACGAACAGGATCCGTTCGCCGTCCGGGGACCAGGTGGGGTCGAAGTCCTCCCAGGCGCCGTCCTGCAAGGGGCCGTCCTGGCCGGGCAGTCCGCTCACCCGTGTCAGCGCGCCGCCGCGCAGGTCGAGCACCCAGATCCGGTACGGCGCGCCGGTGACGGGGTCGCCGCCGCGCTCGGACGCGAAGGCGATCCGCGTGCCGTCGGGAGACCAGGCCGGGCCCCGGTCGTCCCAGGGCCCTTCGGTGCGCCTGCGGAGGTCCGATCCGTCGGGGCGCACGGTCCACACGTGGAACCCGCCGTCCCGGTACGCGCAGAAGGCGACAAGCGTGCCGTCGGGCGAGACGGCCGGCCGGTTCGGCTCCAGGTCGGGCGGGGTGAGCGCGACGGCCCTGCCGCCGGCGCGGGGCACCGACCACAGGACGTGCTGCACCTCGGCGATGAGCCGGTCGCCCGCGGGCAGGAGGTCCGCGGAGCCGTTGGTGGCGGCGGTGAAGCCCAGGCTCAGGCCGGCGGTCGGCGGCGGGACCTTCGCGGCGGCCTCCGCGGCCCCGACCGACGGTACGAGCACGGTGCCGGCCGCCGCCCCGGCTCCCGCGAGGAAGCCGCGGCGGGAGAGCCCCTCGGCTTCGGACATCGGCTGCCCTGCGTCCAACGGTCCTCCCGGTCGGAGTGTTCGGCGCCCATCACGCACCCGCGCGCGCAGGAGCATCCTTCCGCGCGGTCCCTTCGGCTATGCACGTCCCTCACCGGCGCCGCCCGTGTGCCGCCTGTCCGCTCTCACGCATCGATACGGTGACGTGAACGGTGGGCGGGCAGGCCCGCCGATCCTTCAGGAGGGTGGACCCATGCGCGCCGACCCCGGCACGGCCACGAGTGCCGCCGTGATCCTCACCAACTCGCGCGGCCAGTACCTGCTGCATCTGCGCGACGCCCACAAGGCCATCTGCGATCCGGGCACCTGGTCGCTGATCGGCGGCGCGTCCGAGGGAGGGGAGACACTCGACGAGGCGATCGCCCGTGAGCTCCACGAGGAGGCCGGGCTCGCCCTCCCCGGGCTCACGCCGTTCACGACCGTGCGCGCCGAAGGCCCCCATGTGACGGAGGGCCGCATTCAGGTGTACACGGGCCGGTGGGACGGCGACGCCGACCGGCTGCCGGTCGGCGAGGGCATCATGTTCCGCTGGTTCGACGTGGCGACCATGGCACAGCTGACCATGTGCCCGTGGGCGTACGAAGCGATCCTCGCCCACCACGGGCAGCACGGCGTTCCCGCACCGGCGTCCGCGCCTGGGCCCTTGGCGGTGCCGCAGCAGCGTCCCGACGCCGTACGGAACGTGATCGGCGCGCACCTCTACCTGGAGCGCGACGGCCGTACGCTCCTCGGACTGCGCCACCCGGAGGCCGCGTACGCGGGCGAGCACTGGCACGCGCTCGCCGGACACGTCGAGTACGAGTCCGTCCGGTCCGCTCTGGTGAGGGAGGCCGCCGAGGAGGCGGGTCTCCTCGTCCGGCCCGAGGACCTGCGCCTGGTGCACACCGTCCATGTGCTCCCCCACGCCGCCGCCGAGCCGCGCCTGCAGCTCTTCTTCCACGCCACCGCGTGGTCCGGTGAACCCGCGGTGCGCGAACCGGACCGGTGCGTCCGGTGGGAGTGGTGGCCGCTCGACGGCCTGCCGGAGCCGATGGTGCCCTACACCCGCACGGCCATCGACGGCATCCGCGCCGGCCGCGCCTACTCCGAGCTGGGCTGGTCGTGACCGCCTCGGCCGCCCCGGGCCCGGGTACCCACGGCATGACCCCGGTTCGGCGGCACGCGGAGCCGGTCGACGTCCACCTCCTCCTCCGCCGGAACGGCGCGGCGGGCCCGGAGGTGCTGCTGTCGCGCCGGGCCGGCGCGGTCTACGCCGCCGGGATGTGGCACCTGCCGTCCGGGCACCTGGACGGCCCGCACGAGGACGTCGTCGACGCGCTGGTGCGCGAGGCACGCGAGGAGACCGGGGTGGTCATCGAGCGGGCCGATGTCCGTGCCGCCGTCACGGTCCATCACCGCAGCCCCAGGGGTGGCGCTCGGGTCGGGTTCTTCTTCGCGGTCCACCGCTGGCGGGGCGCCCCCGAGATCCGGGAGCCCGCGGTGTGCGACGGGATGGACTGGTTCCCGCTCGACGCGCTGCCCTCGCCGATGGTCGCCTACTGCCGCGCGGGCCTGGACGCGTACGGCTCCGGCGCCCGGCTCGCCCTGCACTTCCAGGAGCCGGGCGACCCGGTCGCGTACGCCCGGGAGTCCGACCGGCTCCGGCTCGTACCGGAAGGGGGCACGCCTTGAGCCCGGCGTGGCTGCCGCCCGAGGGGAGGCGGCCGCGGGCTGCCCGTCAGCCCGTCACAGCTTGAGCAGCGCTCCGCGCCAGGTCCATCCCGCGTCGAGGACCGCCGTGCGGAGGGGGTCCCGCATCTCCGCCAGGTCGCCGAGGGCGAGCAGCGCGGCACGGACCTCGGCGCTGGAGCGGGGGGCGACGCCGCCGGAGGGGTATCGGGTGCCGGTCAGTCGGTCGAGAAGGCGCATTCGATCATCGTAGGGATGGCCGGCAAGAACCGGCTTCGTCGCGGAGGTGCTCGACGGGTGGGACTTCCCGCCCCCGTCACGGGCCCCGACCTTGAGTGCGTACAGTCAGGGCCCATGACGAACCGATCCTCCTTCGTGGTGCACGTCCCCGACGCCGAGCTGGAGCCCGAGCCCCTGGACCCCGAGCAGATCGTCTCCGGCGATCCGGTGGTGACCGGGAAGGTCCTGTGGGAGTCCGCCGACGGCAAGCAGGTGCGCGGCATCTGGCAGATCACGCCGGGGGTGGTGACGGACACGGAGGCGGACGAGCTGTTCGTCGTCGTCAGCGGGCGCGCCACCGTGGCCGTCGAGGGCGGGGACACCCTGGAGCTGGGGCCGGGTGACGCGTGCGTCCTGCGCGCAGGGGACCGTACGACCTGGACCGTGCACGAGACTCTGCGCAAGGCGTACCACATCTGCCTCTGAGGCCGCTCAGGCCACTCTGGCCACTTAAGTCACCGGTGTCAGCCCGCGCGCGCCGTGTCCGCCGCGCCTGCCGTGACGTCCGCCAGGTGCCGCAGCCGCACCTCCAGCCGCCCGTCGGCGACCCGGGTGTCGAACGACGGCTGCGGCGCTGTCGCGGGTCCCCGGACGTTCCAGCCGTCGGCGAGCCGGAAGACGCTGCCGTGCCAGGGACAGCGCACGCAGCCGTCGTCGATCTCGCCCTCCGACAGCGGTCCGGCCATGTGGCTGCACCGGTCGGCCAGCACATGGATGGATCCGCCCGGCTCGCGGAAGACCATGACCGCCACCTCGCCGACGTGGCTCCGTACCGCCCTCCCCACCGGGAAGTCGGCGAGGTCGCCGACCGTGTGCCAGCCGGGCTCCATCATGTTCGGCACCTGCTCGGCGTGGTTCGCGCCGGACGCCTGGCGGTACGCGAGGTGGCCGCCCAGCGCGCCGCCCACCATGACCGCCGACAGCCCGGCCAGCCCCAGCGCCTTGCCCCGCCACACGCGGCCGCGGCGCCTGGCCGCGTACGAGGCCGCGTACAGGGCGACGGCCGTGATGTTGCCGGCCGCGTGGACGAGCCCGACGCGCTGCTGCTGCTTGGGCAGATCGGCCCAGTCGGTCCAGCCGGCCACCGCGGCGGGCCCGGCCGTCGCGAGCCCCACGCCGATCAAGGTCCGGGAGGCCCGGCGGTTGCCGGGCAGGAGGTCGAGCACCGCCGCCGACAGCCACGTCCCGATGGGCACCTGCACCATCAGCGGATGCAGGGGGTGCCCGAGCCATCGGCCGTGCAGCGCATCCCGTCCGGCGCCCAGCGGGGCCGCCTGGACCGCTTTCCGCACCGCGTCGATCAACCAGTCGGCTCCGGACCACCGCTCCAGCCCGTCCACGCCCCGGAGGACGCGGCCGGGCCCGTCGGCCGACGGCAGCAGCCGCCGCACGGCCGCCGCCGTGGTCGCCGCCGCCCCGGCCGCCGCCCCGGTCCGGGTGCCTGTCCTGCTCTCACGCTTGCCCGTTGGTTTCATGCGGAGCGGGTAGCCGCTCACGCCCGGGGGAAACAGCCGGCCGCCGCGTGACCCGGGTCTCACCGTGCCGCCACGACTTGTCTATGCAACAAGTTGCATAGCAGGATCACGGCATGGCGCTCGAGCACGCGATCCTCGTCTCCCTGCTGGAGAAGCCCGGTTCCGGCTATGAGCTGGCCCGGCGCTTCGAGCGGTCCATCGGCTACTTCTGGACCGCCACCCACCAGCAGATCTACCGCGTCCTCAAGCGCATGGAGGCCGACGGCTGGGTCGAGGTGCGCGAGGTGCCGCAGCAGACCCGGCCGGACAAGAAGGAGTACTCGGTCGCCGGGCCGGGCCGGGCGGCCCTCTCCCGGTGGCTGCACGATCCGATCGAGCCCGAGAGCGTCCGGCACGACCTGGCCGTGAAGATCCGGGGCGCCGCCTTCGACGACCCGGCCGCGCTGATCGAGGAGGTCGAGCGGCACCAAGGACTGCACCGGGACCGTCTCGCGCACTATCTGGCGGGAGAGCAGCGGGACTTCGGCGCGGACCGGGCCTCCGACGCGCCGCTCGACGCCGGGCGGGAGCTGCAGCACGCGGTGCTGCGGGGCGGGATCGCGTACGAGCGGATGATGATCGCCTGGCTCGACGACGTACTCGCCACCCTCCACCGGCTCGGTCCCGGCCGCTGAACTCCGCTGCCCCGCCGCCCCTCCCCTCCCCCGTCCTGTCCTGTCCTGTCCTGTCCCCAAGCCGGAAAGGCGAGCACATCCATGGCCGACACGCTGCTGTTCAACCCACGCACCTACGACCCCTCCCACTTCGACGCCGAGACCCGCAGGCTGCTGCGCGCCACCGTCGACTGGTTCGAGGAGCGCGGCAAGCGCACGCTCATCGAGGACTACCGGTCCCGCGCCTGGCTGGCGGACTTCCTCGCGTTCTCGGCGAAGGAGCGGCTGTTCGAAACGTTCCTCACGCCCGCCTCCGCAGCCGGCGGGCAGCCGGACAAGCGGTGGGACACCGCGCGGATCGCCGCACTCAACGAGATCCTCGGCTTCTACGGGCTCGACTACTGGTACGCGTGGCAGGTCACCATCCTCGGCCTCGGGCCCGTCTGGCAGAGCGACAACGCCGCCGCCCGCGCCCGCGCGGCCGAACTGCTCACTCAGGGTGAGGTGTTCGCGTTCGGCCTGTCCGAGAAGACCCACGGCGCCGACATCTACTCCACCGACATGCTGCTGGAGCCCGACGGCGACGGCGGCTTCCGGGCGAGCGGCTCGAAGTACTACATCGGCAACGGCAACGCCGCCGGGCTCGTCTCCGTCTTCGGCCGCCGCACCGATGTCGAGGGCCCCGACGGGTACGTCTTCTTCGCCGCGGACAGCCGCCACCCGGCGTACCACGTGGTGAAGAACGTCGTCGACTCGTCGAAGTACGTCAGCGAGTTCCGGCTCGACGGCTACCCGGTCCGGCCCGAGGACGTCCTGCACACCGGGCGCGCCGCGTTCGACGCCGCGCTGAACACCGTCAATGTCGGCAAGTTCAACCTCTGCACGGCCTCCATCGGCATCTGCGAGCACGCGATGTACGAGGCTGTCACGCACGCCCACAACCGGATCCTGTACGGCCGGCCCGTCACCGCCTTCCCGCACGTGCGCCGGGAGCTGACCGACGCGTACGTCCGTCTCGTCGGCATGAAGCTGTTCAGCGACCGCGCCGTCGACTACTTCCGCTCGGCGGGCCCGGACGACCGGCGGTACCTGCTGTTCAACCCGATGACCAAGATGAAGGTGACCACCGAGGGCGAGAAGGTCATCGACCTCATGTGGGACGTCATCGCCGCCAAGGGGTTCGAGAAGGACACGTACTTCGCGCAGGCGGCGGTGGAGATCCGGAGCCTGCCGAAGCTGGAGGGCACGGTCCACGTCAACCTGGCGCTGATCCTGAAGTTCATGCGCAACCACCTGCTGGACCCGGCCGACTACCCCACCGTGCCGGCGCGCCTGGACGCCGCCGACGACGCGTTCCTCTTCCGGCAGGGCCCGGCCCGCGGTCTGGGCTCGGTCCGCTTCCACGACTGGCGCCCCGCCTTCGACGCCTACGCCCACCTGCCGAACGTGACCCGCTTCCGGGAGCAGGCGGACGCCCTGTGCACGTTCGTCACCACCGCCGCCCCGGACGAGGAGCAGAGCCGAGACCTGGACCTCCTCCTCGCCGTCGGCCAGCTCTTCGCCCTGGTCGTGCACGGCCAGCTGATCCTGGAGCAGGCCCGTCCGACCGGCCTGGACGAGGACGTCCTGGACGAGCTGTTCGCGGTCCTCGTACGCGACTTCTCCGCGTACGCCGTCGAGCTGTACGGCAAGGACTCCGCCACGCCCGAGCAGCAGCGCTGGGCCCTGGACGCGGTCCGGCGCCCCGTCGTCGACGACAGCCGGTCGGCGCGCGTCTGGGAGCGTGTGGAGGCGCTGTCCGGGGCCTACGAGATGGCGCCGTAAGACCGGTCGCGGAGCGCCTGCGTCGTACGACCGGGCGCTCCGCACCCGTACCGCACCGCACCACACCACACCACCCCGCCGGGATGCGCGATTTCCGGCCGAAGTGTGCGGTCGCGCGGCCGACTTCGGCGCGCTCGGGGCGGCGGTGCAGGTGGGCGGCCTGGGGCCGCCGCGTACGACGGGGCTCGCCCCGCGCCGTGGCGCGCCGGGCGACGTGGCGGTGAGGGCGATGCCGCAGGTGGGCGATGGCGCCGTTCCGAGGGCGTCATCCGGCGGAAACCTGTGGGACACGCGGTCTTCGAGCGAGGCGGCGCAAACCGGATCCACCAGCGCCGGCGGCGTCGCACACTGGACCAAGTGTTCAACTCATGAAGACAGGAGTCCCAGTGAAGCGGGTTGTCCGTTCAACTTTTAGCGCAGCCGTGATGGTGGCCCTCTGCGCACTCGGCCCCGTCCCCGCCGCGGCGGCGGCCGACTCCTTCGCACCCGCTCCGGCGTGCCTGGAGCTGGCCGGCGGGTGGCGGTACACGCTCGTGAGCAATCACTGCGGCACGCCCCACCGGGTGACGGTGGAGTACCGCGACGGCACCGTCGCGCCCTGCCGCGAGGCCGCCGCAGGTGACACGGTGACGTTCGCCGGGTACGGCCCGCAGGGCAATGAGGCCCTCGGTGTCCGCCTGTGCGCGGCGGCGGAGGAAGGGGCGGGGGCACCGGCAACGGCCTGACCGGCTGCGGAAGGTGGGCTGTCAGTGGCGCTCGCTACCGTGAGGGTCATGATCGATGCCGAGGACGTCCGCCGTATCGCCCTGTCCTTCCCGGAGACGGTGGAGAAGGAGGCGTGGAGCATGCCCACCTTCCGCGTGGCCGGGAAGATGTACGTCACCATCCCCGACGACCAGACGTCGTTCGCCGTGCGCTGCCCCAGGCACGAGCGCGCCGAACTGATCGCCGCCGAGCCGGAGAAGTTCTGGGTCCCGCCGCACGAGGCGAGTTCCGCATGGGTGCGCGTGCGGCTCGCCGCGCTGGAGGACCTGAACGAACTCCGGGACATCCTCGTCGACTCTTGGACGCAGGCGGCCCCGGTCCGATTGGTCGAGGTCCACCCCGACCTGAGACCCGGCGGGGCGGCCGACCGCTGAGCGGCCCGTGTCGACGTCCTCGCGCGCCCACGCGGCGCGTCGCCGGCGCAGTCCGCCGACACGGGTGCCGTACGCGCCCTGCCTGCGGACCGATGCGTTGCGGTGCGCTCCGGCGCTTGCCGGGGAGTGCATGCCCTGGCCGACCGGCTGCGTCCCGGGCGGCGCAGGCGCACCGCGCCGGCTCCCTTGCCCCGGCGCTCCTCGGGGAGGGTCAGTTCCTGACGCTGAGCACGATCTTGCCGGACGTGCGGCGGCGGTCGCCGAGCTCGTGCGCCTTGGCCGCCTGGTCGAGCGGGAGCACCGTGGCGATCTCGGGGCGCAGCAGGCCGCTCTCCACCAGGGCGGCGATCTCCCGCATGCCCGCCTGGTCGGCTTCCACGATCATGAAGGCGGCGCGCCGGCCGAGGGCGGCGGCCTCGTCGGCCAGGTAGGCCTCGGCCGGGGAGGCGAGGGAGACCAGGACGCCGCCGGGGCGCAGGGTGCGCAGTGAGCGCGGCCCGTAGGCGCCGCCGATCGTGTCGACGACGACGTCGACCGGCGCGACGGCCGTCTCGAAGTCGGCTTCGGTGTAGTCGACGAGCTCGTCCGCACCGAGGCGGCGCAGGAACTCGTGCTTGGCCGCGCGGGCCGTTCCGGTCACATGGGCTCCGCGGGCCTTGGCGATCTGGACGGCGAGGTGTCCGACTCCTCCCGCCGCCGCGTGGATCAACACCCGCCGGCCCGGCCGTACTCGGGCCACGTCGACCAGGGCCTGCGAGGCGGTGAGCGCGGCCAGCGGCAGCGCCGCGGCCTGTATGTGCGTCAGCGCCTCGGGCTTGCGGACCAGGTGCCGGGCCGGGGAGGTCACGTACTCGGCGTACGTGCCCGCCGGGAGCGGGTGGCGCGGCAGTCCGAACACCTCGTCGCCGGGAGCGAGTGTGGTCACCCCGGGGCCGACCGCCTCGACCACGCCGGAGACGTCCCAGCCCAGCCGTACCACCGCACCGGCCAGGCCGCCGGAGGCGCGGTGCCAGGAGTCCGTCGGGTTCACCCCGGCCGCGTGGACCCGTACCAGCACCTCGGCCGGGCCGGGCTCCGGGCGCTCCACCTCCATGATCTTCAGAACCTCGGGCCCACCGAATCCGTCCTGACCGATCGCACGCATCGCCGACTCCCGTTCCCCGTCGTCAGCGGGCCCCAACGGCCCGTCGTGATCAAGCTTTTCGTGCGCGGCGGAGAGGAACGAGTGGCAAGCTTGCCAACACCTGAAAGGATCTTGCCATGCATCGCGTCCTCGCCCTCGACGGTGTCTATCCCTTCGAGCTCAGCATCCCGGTACGGATCTTCGGCACCGCGACCGGACGCGACGGCGAGCCGCTGTACGAGGTGGCCACGTGCGGGCTGGACGGCGGGCCGGTCACCACGAGCGCCGACTTCACCATCGCCGTGGCGCACGGGAGCGAGGCGCTGCGTACGGCGGACACGGTCGTCATCCCGCCGTTCACCTGTGGCCCCCACGGGGGCTCCGACGGGCGCCCTACCGCCGAACGGGACTGGCTGCCCGACGCGTTGCGCCGGGCCCTGACGCTGGTCCCGGAGCACGCCCGTATCGTGTCGATCTGCACGGCCTCGTACGTTCTCGCCGCCGCGGGCCTGCTCGACGGCCGGCCCGCCACCACCCACTGGAACGAGGCCGACCACTTCCAGCGCTCCTTCCCGCACGTCCGGGTGGACCCCAACGTCCTCTTCGTCGACGACGGCCGGGTCCTCACCGCCGCCGGCGTGGCCTCCGGCATCGATCTCTGCCTGCACCTGGTCCGCCGCGACCACGGGAGCGAGATCGCCAACCGGGTGGCCCGGCTGTGCGTGGTGCCCCCGTGGCGGGAGGGCGGCCAGGGGCAGTACATCGACCGCCCCGTTCCGGAGCCCTCGGACGCCACTACGGCCGCCACCCGCGACTTCGCCCTGCGGCAGCTGCACCGACCGCTCACCCTGGCCGAACTGGCGGAACACGCCGGCATGAGTGTCCGGACCTTCTGCCGACGGTTCCGCGAGGAGACGGGCATGCCGCCCGGCAAGTGGCTCACCCGGCAGCGCGTCGAGCACGCGCGGCGACTGCTGGAGACCTCCGACCTGCCGGTCGATCAGGTCGCCGCCCACGCGGGCTTCGGCACCGCCGCTTCGCTCCGCCAGCACCTCGCCGCCGCCATCGGGGTCTCGCCCTCGTCGTATCGCCGGGCATTCCGGCCGGCGTGAGGGACCGACCCGGAGCCGCTCCGCGATGCGCTGTTGTTCCGCACATCGCAGCGCATCATTCCTCCGGTCATCGTGCTGGTCCTCGCCACCTTGGGCGCCCTGGAGATCCGGCTTCCGGGTGTCGAATACTCCGACTCCCCATTGATCTCCGCCATGCTCGCCCTGATCGCGATCGACGCGTTCGTCGACCGCGTGGAGCCCGTCCCCCTTGGGCCCCCGCCAAGGCCCCTGGCACGGCACGCACGGAGCGGCACGGTGGCGCCCGTGAAGCAGTGACGGCCGAGCCGTAGGCTGCCTGTCATGACGAGATTCGCAGAGGTCCTGGCCACGTTCTGGGCTGAGGGTGACTACGGCGTCCAGCCGCCGCTGACGGACGAGGCGGTGCGCGAAGCCGAGGGTGCGCTCGGGGTGACGCTGCCCCCGGCCCTGCTTGACCTTCTGCGGCTCCAGAACGGCGGCATCGTGGCTGCTGATCACGATGCGTTCCCCACCAGTCAGCCGACCTCGTGGAGCGAAGACCATGTTCCTTTCGATGCCCTGATGGGCATCGGGGGGCTCGAGCACACGATGTCGCTCCTTGACACGCCTTACTTGGTCGAAGAGTGGGGCCTGCCATCGCCGATCGTGCTGCTTTCCGGCGACGGGCACTGCTGGATCGGTCTCGACTACCGCGGTCGCGGCCGGGACGGCGAACCATCGGTCACCTGGTTCGACACCGAACTCGGCACCGAGCTCGCGCTGGCCAGTGACTTCGGGACGTTCGTCGAGAAACTCACCGCAGCGAGCGTCTTCGATCCGGACCTTGGCGATTCCACGTCGGATCGACGCAGTACCTCTACCGTGTGACCGCTTCCGTGCCCTGAGAGTTCCACGGTGGCCGTGCCGCCACCGAGTTCGGAGTTCCCGCAGTGCTTTTCGACGTGACCCGCAGCGAACTCGCCGACCTCTTCGGCGAGGACCGGATCGCGACCCTGCCCGCCACCGCCTTCCCACCCTCCGCCGCCGACACCGAGGGCGCCCGCCTCCTGCAGACCGTTGGTGTCCCCACCCGGACGCTCCGGCTGCGTGAGCCCGACGAGGACACCGGCCGACTGCTCCTCGTCCACGACGTCGTCGACGCCGAGGACTTCGAGGACGCCCCGGAGAACGCGGGCCGATGGCCCGTCATCGGCTGGCTGCTCAACACCCACCTCGCCTTCGACCCCGGTTCCGGCAAGGTGCACGCCTTCGACACCGACGAGGAGACCGTGCGGGAGCTCCACACGGATGTCTCCTCCCTCATCCAGGTCACCCTCCGGTTCCAGCGCCTGCTCGAGGAGTTCGCCTTCAGCGGCGACGACAGCGACGACGAGGAAGCCGACTTCGAGCGCCTGGAGCGCGAGGTCGAGCGGATCCGTCAGGAGACGAGCGGCGTGGACCCGCTGCCCTTCCAGGACGACGAGACGGTCTGGTCGGTGGTCGGCGAGGAGATTGCGGCGGGCCGGCGCTTCCAGGGCAACAGCCCGGGAGCCCGCTCCCTCTACGGGTGATCGCCGGGTGATCGCCGGCAGATGTCGCTTGCGGTCCGGAGGACCGGTCAGCCGGCGAGGTCCTTGCGGCGGGCGTACCGCAGGCCGGCCAGGTCCGCGTGGTAGAGCTCGCCGTCGTCGTTGTCCGTGACGGTTCCGCGGGCTGCCCCGCCGCCGCCCATTCCGCGGAAGAACGCCCGCAACCAGTAGTACGGCTGGAGGGGCAGCCAGCACAGCCCGCACAGCCAGCGGTACACGGTGCGCCAGAACGTGGGGCGCCCGCCGTCAGCGGCACGGATCACGCGTATGCCGCTGATCAACTTGCCGAGGCTGGCCCCGCAAAGAACCGTCAGCAACACCTGGTTGACGAAGGAGATGCCGAGCAGCGTGGCCAGAGCGATCAGCGGGCGGCCCTCTTCACCTCTCGCCAGCGCATACGGGACGCCCACCGCGACGACGAGGTCCAGTGTCACGGCGAGCCACCGCCGCCCCTCCGAGGCGGGCCGCGGCACGCGCCCGTAAGGCAAGGGCTGCTGCCCGTACGGAAGCTGCGGGTCGTACGGTGAAGCGGGTGCCTGGGGAGCGTATGCCTGGCCGTAGGGCGGCTGTGCGTACCCCGGCTGCTGCGGGATCGGTGACGGGAACGGGTGCTGCTGGTACGGCTGGTACGGCTGGTTCCCCGATGGCGTGCCCATGCCCACATCATGCTGTATGAGCCGCCTGGCTGATCAATCAACCCGGGCAGGAGCGGCGCTCACGCATGAGGTCTGCTCTGCAGGGCCGGGACGGCGTCTTCGAACTCAGCGCACCCTCCCCCGCGGCTTGAGCGCCACCGGCGGAAGCGCGGGCGCGGGCAGCCGGCCCCCGGCGTAACCCTTCACCTCACCGAAACGGGTGGTACTCATCCAGTCCTCGCGCGCCCGTTCGATCTCCTCGTGGGACCGGCCCACGAAGTTCCACCACAACTCGCACAGTGATCGCATTTACGCAGGTGAACGGCCCGCAAGTGACCTTGGGGTCAGCAAAAGGTCAGTATCATCCCCGGAACGCTCTCGCGCCCGCCCGTCGTTGTCGCGTGACGACAGGCTGACTCTCCTACCTGCCGTCAGCTCACATAACCGGCGGAGGCTCCGCAGAAGGGCACCACCAGCCCCTTGAGGCCCCAGAGCCGTTCCCGGCCTACGGGGTACCAGGCATCATGCAGCGAGCCCCAGGTCGAGGACCTGAGCCGCACTGCCAATGGATCCGGGCATCAGGTGCCGGTAGGTCTTGAACGTGACCTCGATGCTCTTGTGCCCCATCCACTCGGCTACGTCGGTGATGGGCAGGCCGTTGGCGAGGCAATTCGAGGCAAAGAAGTGGCGAAATCCATACAGAACCATCCCTTCGGGAATCTCCACATCACCCGAGTTCTTGATCCGCTGCCATTGGTTCCCGAGGTAGTAATAAGGAAACGGCTTGGATGGGTCTTTCGGGTGCCTTAGCAAGTAGCCGTCAACGGTCCCGTACTTCTCCACATAGGCCTCAATGGTGAACTTGACCCGAGCGGGGAGGGGAACGTCCCTATATTCACCTAGCCTGCGGTGCTTCAGGCGAGAGTACTGCCCGGTCGTCTGGTTCACTTGCTCCTGAATTCTGTACACATCATCGGCGACAATATTCTTCACATTCACGGCCGCCGCCTCTCCGTTCCTCAGACCACACCCACTCATGAGGTCTGCGATCAAGGTAAAGGAATCGTCGCCCGCTATGCGGATATCCCGCAGCTGTGCAGGGGACGGAATGACCGCACGAGCCGGATCGTACTGAGGAGGCTTGACCCCATCGAGCGGGCTGTCGTCGTACAATCCGAGCTTATGGGCGTCGAGAAGGATCGCCTTCAGCTTATCGAAAGCGTTGGACTGGGTCGCAAGCCCTGCTCCATTCCGTTCCATGGTGCGAATGAAGCCCTCAACCACCTTGTGATCGAATGAGTCCATGCGGCGACTTCCCAACACCGGCAGCAGATGATGCCGAAGCAGTGAGTCCAGGTGCCGCAAGGAAGCTGCCGCCAGGTCACGCTGTCCATGCTTCCACTCTGCAACGTAATCCTCGAAACGCATACCTCCATACCGCTGGATCCGCTCAGCCTTACTGTGGCTGCGGGAACGATCCTTTTTCGCGTTATAGATTTCCGTCAGACGATCGATCGCCTTTTGCTGCGTCGCAAAGCCAGACTCGACCGTCTGCTTACCAGCAACGTTTCGATAGCGAATCTTGTACGGGTGCGGACACCTAGACCATCTCGACTCTGGGTGAGCGCACCCCTTGAAGAGGGTCCCCATCCCGCGCACCAACGTCCTAGCCAACAGGCACCGCCTCCATCGTGAATCTTGATCTTCTTCGCGTAACTGAGGGCCGGAAGCTAGGTGAGCCGCCTCTGCTTAGCCCACCTCTTCACCTCGTCGACATCAAACTGCAGCTTCGCATTTCTTCCGCCACCAAATTTGTATCCCCTCAACCCGCACTTCGCGGCATCACGATAGACCCAGGCAACCGACATATTCAGAAACTCCGCCGTTTCCCGTGCGTCCATAAAATGCGCCTTCATGAGATCTCCTTACAGGCTGGGCCCCAGAACCAGGTGCACACTCCTCCACGACACAGAGCTGCGGTCGGCGAACCCAACATTCCGCGTGCGGAGCAGCACAGCAGTGGTCACGGACCCTTCGTTATCGGTGGCGGGGACGCCAACTTCCCCACGGGACGGCGGGTTGCTCTCCATCGACCACCAAGCGAAAAGGCTGCGCTCCGGACCACCGCCAAGTAGCCGGTACGCACCACTGATGTTCCGCACAATGCCCGGTTTCGGAAACCGGGCATCGTCGGCTATATATCGGCCAGCGAAGGCGCCTCAGGCGCAGGTGTAGGTGCGAACCGGCTCTTCCTCGCCGGTGTGCATCAGGAGACCCGCGGCGACAAGCCGTGCGACGCTCGCCTCGACCTTCTGCGGGAGAAGGTCGAGGTCTCCCGCAGCACGGGCGAGACTGACCTTGGGGTGAGCGGCCACGTAGGCCAGGACGCGAGGATCGCGACGCAGGTCCTGCTGGAGCAGATCCTCCATGAAAAGGCCGGCGGCGCACACGCACAGGCAAAGTGCGGTGGCGAGGGCTCCCCGGTTCCCCTCAATTTGCGCCGTGACGCGGCATTCATCGCACCGAGGACAAAGAGTAGAGGCGACGTAACGCGAACTGATCGAAGCATGGGTTTGGACAGAGCATCCTCCGCAGGGGGTGTCGTAATCAACATGCGAGCCTCCTCACGGGAAGCGGCTGCTGATCGAGATGTTGTACGTTGACATCCCTTTGCGGGGTGTTCCAGTCCTTGCCGCGCTTTTCCTGTCTGCCATGAGCGATCTTGTGCCGCGTGACGATGACCTGAAGCCGTACACCGGCACCTGCGATCACATGAGCGGGACGAGACCGATCAGAAAGAGCGGAAGATTGCTGTACGCCTTATCCGCACTCACGCTGTCCGGTGTGGTGCGCGGGCGACCCGGCCCGAGGCGGGGCACCCGAATGCGTTCCGTGACTGGCTCGAACTGCAAGCAGTCCGCCCGCTGGCCTGCCGTCAGCAACAGTGAAAGCACGCGGCAACGCCCGTCCGCGCTCCGGTGGATCTTGGTGGTGAAGCCTCCTCGGGAGCGACCGAGCGCCTCACCTCCTGCACCACCTCCGCCAGGCGGGCTCACAGTCTCGCGCGCGGTCTTCCGCTCTGGTGTGCCAGCGCGGCCGCCCCTTTTGATGCGGCGGGCGGCGGAGCCTTCTGCGCGCCGGCCGCATGCTGGTGGGCACGGATCGAGGTGGAGTCGACCGAGACGTCCCAGTCGATCCCACCGGCGGCATCGGCCTGGGCTTGCACCTGTTGGAGGAGCCGTTCCCAGGTTCCGTCGGCTGACCAGCGCCGGTGGCGCTCGTAGACGGTCTTCCATGGCCCGTAGCGTTCAGGCAGGTCACGCCACTGCACCCCGGTTCGCTCCCGGTGCAGGATGCCGTTGACCACCTGGCGATGATCGCGCCACCGCACGCAGCGGTTGTTGCCCGTGGGTAGCAGCGGCTCCAGGCGTCGCCACTCCGCCTCTGTCAGATCCCCCCGACCAGTCACGCAAGAAGCAACGAACCAGTGGGTGACATGGGTACGGTCAGCACCTGCGATGCCACCACGCCAACTCCGGGTGTTCCGTCGGCTCGTGATGCGTTCGCCCGAGGAGTACCGCGTCCAGGCGCTCGACCTGCACCCGGAGTTCGCCGGCGGCCCTTGGCGGAAGCATGAACAGAGCCTCTTGCAGCTTGTCCCGGGCCCAACCCTCGCCGCAGCAGGGGCAGGTGAACTCCGCTTCCCATTGCCTCCACCGGCGCCTCGTGCCGTGGGCGCGCACGGACCACACGCTCAGCGCCACCGCCACGATGCCCGGAGACAATCGCTCCCGTTCGAGCACACGGACAGCGGCATTCGCCGCTCCCGACAGACCTGGGACATCGCGATACCGCGCCCAGGGCATACCCCAGCCGCGTTCCCGCAGCCGAAGTGAAGCTGGTGTTCTACGAGGCACGGCCCCTTCGGATGCATGTCATGGACGGCATCCTCCCACATCCCAAGATCGGCCGGACAGAACCTACGTGGCCTCGATAGTTGAATCGCTTCGACAGAGCGCTCGGGAGGAGCCGAGTCGGTCCGAATAGAAGGCGGATAGTCGTTAGAGGATGTTCCAGGCGAGGTGTCCGTCCCGCCTTCTTAGTCCGTCGACTCGCCGCTGGATCTCACTCAAAGATTCGGGAGCATGTCTAACTTTCCGGGCGTTAGTGGTGATCATCCGCAGCTCTCGGATATCACGCAGAACGGGATAGTATGCGCTTTTCGTGATGTCCCAGCCGTAAGCGTCCGCGAACGCTTGGTAGTGCGCCGGGCCGTAACCGAACCGTCGGCAGTGGACTTCGACCGTGACGAGGTCCCATTCCGGCTGACCGCGGGCCACCGTGTCCCAGTCACATAGGACCGCAGATCCGTCGGTGGTGTGCAGCGCGTTTCGGTGCTGCGGGTCGCCCTGTATCAGCCCAGGGGCAAGCGTGAACCGGACCTGCCTCAGTTCCGCTTCGAGCCGGTCCGCCTCCTGCTCCAGGTAACGGAGAGCGGCGGCTGGGAGACACGTGACCGCGGTCAGAGAGCGGCGGATTGCGCGGATGTTGTCGTGCTCAGCGAGCGCGATCGGGGGTGAGGGTAACGAGTGGAGCGCCTTCAGAGGGCCGGCCAGCTGCCCGGCCGCCACCGGGTGCTCTGGCTGCGGCAGGTAGGTCCAGAAGGTGACAGCGTGCCCATCGACGATCAGCGGCTGATCGCCAGGGTGAAGGGGGACGGTGGGGAAGCCTGCTTCGATGAGCCAGCGTACGAAGGCAACCGTGCGCGCAACACTCTCGGCGTCCGTCCCCTTCCGCGCGATCTTGGCCACCACCTGTTCCTTCTCCAGCAGGAGAACGGCGTTGGTGTGGCCGCGCAGGAGACGCGCATCACGGCTGTCGAGGCCAGCCTTCGTACAGGCCCGCTCCAGCACCTGGTACATCTCGAACTCGTCGAACCCACCGGGGGCCGGCGTGATTGTCATGTCGCACAGGCTTACCGACAAGGGCCCGTCCTGTCACATCCGGCTTGGCGGAAGCTCGATGATCTCAAGTAGCTCGCGTGCCACTCGGCTGGTCCGTATCGCCGGCGGAAGGACCTCTACGACCTCACGGGCTCTTTCTTCCACGATGGGTGTGCGGTGGGCAGGATCCATCCGCAGGAAGGTGGCGCCGGCCAGCTGGCATGCTTCGTCGGGGCTGCGGTCCCGCGCGTAGCAGATGGCCGCTTCAAGCCGGAGGAGCGCGGGGTCGATTCCTGTCTTGTCCTGGTAGAGGACGAGCGCCGCCTCCTGCACCTGGCGTGCTTCGCGCGTGTGCCCGAGAGCCGTGAGCGTCCCGCTCTTGTAGAGCAGGTAGCGGCGCTCCGGAAAGGCGAAGGCGTCATCTGCCGAGCTCCCGCCGAACTGTTCGAAGACATTCGTCGCGTAGCGCAATGTCGTTCTGGCCTCGGCGTCGGCGCCCAGCTTGGCCAAGGCCCGTGCCTCTGCTGCAGCCGCGAAGGCGTGCGTGGCACTGGTCGGCGCTCGGCTGCTGATGACCCTGGCCTCGCGGCACAGATTCACCGCGTTGGCGATCGGACCGTAGTAGAAAGGCAGCATCGCGGCCTGGGCCCGGACGCGAGCTCGAAGCTCCGAGTTTCCGCTGTCGTCCGCCGCGGTACGCGCTGTGGCGTACCAAGATCGCGACCGGGTGAGGTCGCCGAGCTTCATGAGCGCGTCGGCGGTCAGGGTGGAGAGCATCGCCGTCAGCTCGGAGAGCCGGACCTGGACGGCGGCCGGCTGCCGACATGCGGCCAGCCCCTCGACCTCCGTAAGGAGGTCGATAAGGCGGGCGAGCATCAGGGCTGGCGGGGTGGAGATGTATTCCTGGCTCGCCCAGAGGACCATCTCGTCGATGTGGTCCAGCTGGCTGGAGTTGACCGTCGCGGAGGCGAGGGTTCGGTCTACTGCACGCCGCGCGGCGTCGACCCTGTGTGAGAGGTGTTCGGCAGCGGTCGGGATCCGCTCACCGACTGCGGACGTGGGGATGACCTCTGCGCTCTGCCCATGCCGGTGCTCTGCCATAAGGACTACTTCGGCGACGGTCTCGCTCTCGTCGAGACCTAGATCACCGGGCGAGCAACCGTAGAAGGCGGCGAGTACCAGCACGGTCGTGCGGAGCGGTTGATGTCCTCCCGTCTCCCAGAGCCGCAGCTGTTCCACGGTGACCCGCGGGGCCCTGTCCCAGTCAGAGACGAGCTCGCGGATCTGGTCTGCTGCCTCTGCAAGGGTGAGGCCCCTGGCCAGACGGCGGGCGCGCAAGGGGGAGACGGAGCAGTGCGCCTGAATCGTGCGTGCGATCTCGTCGGTGGAGTGCCCGCGTTCGGCCCCGCTCTCGCGTAACCGCTTCGCACAGGACGGACCGTGAGCTGCAGGACCACGTCGCATGAAGTCGTTCCCTTCGAACTCGCCCCCCAGCGTAGTGACATGTCGAGCGCTCCGTGTCAAGAAAACGTGGCTCCGTCGAGCGCGGCAGCGGAAATACGTGAAGCGTCATGCAAGCCCGTCACGTTTACGCGAACCGTCACGGTTGCCGCCCTTGGTCCACGGGGGCAACTCTTGCCCTCCTCGGGCTCACCGAGAACACACGCCGCTCGCCGGCCACGACACCTGACGGTCCTGGCCCGTGAGCTCGCGGGTGCCGCCACCGCGCTCCGCAGAGCGCCGGCGGCGCCCGCCATCCAGGATTGGGGGGTGCACTCAATGACGACGACTCGGAGAACCACGCAGTTCCTCGCCGCCCTGGTCCACGGCGTCGAGGTGGAGCGGACTGCGATCCGGTTCACGAACTCGGAACAGGCCGTGCCCCAGTCGCGGCGCTTCCTCCGGGCTCAGCTCAGCGCTCGTGGGTTCACCCCTGAAGATGAGCTGACCGACCGCGTCCTCCTCGTGGCCAGCGAACTCGTCACCAACTCCGTACTCCATGGCCGAACACGGGCGATGCACGAGCCAGAGATGATCGGGCTCGCGCTCTCCGTAAAGCCTGGAGAGGTCCTCGGCATCCTCGTGACCGACAACTCGCCGGATCCGCCCGTACAGATCATCCGGCCCGCCGCTGTAGAAGACGGACAAGGTCTCCGGCTCGTCTCCGCGATGGCAGACCACTGGACCGCCGCCCCGGCCACTCACAACGGTGAGGTCGTCGGCAAGGGCGTCTGGGCCTTCTTCGTCTGGCCCGGCGAGTCGAACCGTGAGCCCCCGGCCCTCCACCACCGCACCCCCATGGAGGTGTGGTGATCGTCGCCATCGCGGGTCGCTCGCAGATGGGGAAGTCGAAACTGGCAAAGCATCTCGCGCTTGCTCTCGACGGCGTCCTGCTCGATCTCGCCCAACTTCGCAACGTACTGTTCCCGACGGCCCTCACCGCCTCGCGCGAACAGGCTGCCCGACTTTACGAGTGGCTGCTGCAGGCTGCCGTGTGGAATCTCCACCAGCGCCCCGCAGCCCCGGTGGTCCTCGACGCTCACCCACTCACGCACGCCCGGGATGTGCGAGCGCTGCGACATCTCGCCGCCGGCATAGGCCACCCTCTACACGTCATCGAATGTGTGCGCTCAGCCACCAGAGCCGGTCACAACTCATTCGAGGACTCCCAGAACGGGGGTCCTGGATCCGAAGATCGTGGTGGATACACGTCAGCCCATGGCCGACTGCATGGCGGAGCTTCTTCACAACCTCGTCCTTGCCTCTGGAACCGAGCGCGCCTCGTACGCACCGCCTTTTCCAGCTGCCGAGACCGTCAGTCACGCCAAGCAGGCACCCGTACTCGCTACACGGCGAACCGAATAGCGCCGTCCGCCGGTCGTAAGTCCTCGCCCGAGGACTGAGCCGTCCCCACCCTGCTCACGACGACGCCTGCCGTCGCCTCGTACGCCTGAGGAGCCCCCTATGGCACATGAGCACCTCCCCCAGACCCCTGGGCCTTCGCCGTCACACGACACCGTCGAGGTCTTTCTGCCCAGCGCGCCGCCGTACGTCGGAATGTCGCGTCGGATCGCGGCCGGCGCCATGGAACGTTGGGGTGGCATCCCCCCGGAGGTGGCGGCCGACACGGTCCTCATCGTGTCGGAACTGATGACGAACGCCGTCCAGCACGGGGGCGGAGCCGACAACCCTCAGGCCGTGGGCCTGCGCATGGAGCACCGCGATGGCCAGGTGCTGGTCGAGGTGACCGACAACAGCTCGGAGCCGGCCAGACGCAAGGTAGCGGGGGAAACGGCGACGAACGGCAGAGGTCTTCACCTGGTGGAGAAGCTGGCCGCCGCGTGGGGTACCAGCAACACCAACCACACCACGTGGGCCCGCGTCTCGACCGAGCCGCAGGGGCCGACGTGCTGATCGCCCGCCGTGACTCGGCCACCTTGATCAGGCTGCGGGGTTCTCTCGCAAGGTCCGTGGCACGAGAGGGCATCGATGACGAACTGATCTCCGTCCTCAACGAGATTCTGGACGGCACGCTGCCGTCGTCGTCGGGCGATCGCGCCGTTCGTCTCGGCCGCCGACTGCTCCGGCCGCGGCGGCCTCCGCGCGACGCCGAGCCGGTGCGGATCTGCCGGGAGGACGCAGCTCGGCTCCTTGTCCAGCTGCAGCGCGCCACCCCTCACGTGTTCGCCCTGGCCTCGCTGCGTCCGGCCCTCGCCGCCGACATCGCTCGTCTGCGTGCCCTGCACGAAGCGCAGCTGAAGGACATGGAACTGCTCCAGTATCTACGGCTGTTCGCCTTGGCCCTGCTCGCCGTGCTCGATGAGGTGTGCGAGGACTAGCCGCCGATCGCCTCACGACCGGTCGGTGCTTCCGCCTCAAGCCCCTCCGCCGGGTACACCGGCTACACGATCCCGACAGGCGGCGTCGCATGGCCGACGCGCGGGCCCAGTCCCTGCCCCGCGGACGGCTTCATGACCATCGTCCTGGCACTCGCCTGCTCCTGTCCCCATCACCGCGATCATTTCCGCTTCGCCGTCTTCTCCAAGGACTTCTTCATGTGCAAACACCGGCCGACGTGCCCGAGCGCTGTGTCTCCCGACCGTGAGGCCGCTCGCCTCACCGTCCACCACCCCGAGCAGGGATGGAGCCTGCTGTGCAACGGGGTGCTGCTCTTCGAGGACACCGGCGAGCTGCTCCCCGACGGCAAGGTCGTCGTCGACGGGCTCACGGGCGACGAGGGCACTTTCGTCATCTGCCTGGCCTGGCTGATCGCCGCGCTTGCCGCGATCGGCCGGGTGGACGAGGCCGAGATCCACCTGGGCGTCCCACTGGGCATCCGCAGCGACCTCGGTCTCCTCGCCGAGGAGTGGGATCCCTACGCCGGCCGACAGCTCGGCAACTCCCCGCAGGGGTTCTCCCACGTCGGAATCGTCGTCGCCGTTCTGGCCGTCACCGCAGCACGCAGAGCGAGCAACGGCCGGATCACCGCCAAGGCGGCCACGGTATGACGCACCTCAGCCAGAACCACCGCCCGGGCCACTCCGCCGTGCGCCGGCACGCGGCGGGCCCGCCCATCCGCCGGGCCCGCCGCGATCCGCTCGTGCCGGCCGATTGGCAGGTCGAGGTACTCGTGCGCTGGCTGGCGGACGAAGTACGCATCGGGGTCTACGGAGCGGAGGGGGGCCTGCCCGAGACCGGGGTGGTGGCGCGCCTCTTCGAGATCGACTATCCGCTCGCCGACGCGGCCGTCCGGCAGCTCGCCGCCCAAGGCCACATCTCTCCCGACCGACAGGTCGCCGCGAGCGCCCTCGCGCCCCTGCGCGAGGGCGGCGCGCCCGTGGCTGTCCCGCACGGGGAAGCCCTCGTCCGCGAGCAGGTCGTGGCCGCCGCGGCGGACGCGCTGGTGGTCTGGCGCCGGCACGAGGCCCGCACGCCCCGCGCGTTCGTCGCACAGCAGGACCAACTGCGCTCCATCCTGCGGACCTTGTGCGGGGAGCTTTCGGGTGAGACCTCGCAGCATCCGAGCCTGGCCCTCGCTCGGGCCCGGTTCCTCGCCGTTGTTCCTGGTCCGTTCCCCGCCTGGGCCCGGCCCTGGCACATCGCTTGGCTCGGTCTGGCGGCCCTGGCCCTTCTGGAATCGCACCCCGAGCTGCTCGCCCGCCTGAAGCCCAAGGGCGGATGGGCCTTCACGAGTCCACCGCCCGAGTGCCTGACCTCCGGACGGCGCCTTACCGACGGCGCCGATCGCGAGGCCGCCGGCCCGTGGCTGGCCGAGCAGTACCAGGCCGGCGCCTCCATCCCGACCCTCGCCAAGACCGCTCGCCGCTCCTACGGCCTTGTCCACGCCCTCCTGAGCGAGGCGGGCACCGACTTCCGCCCGCGCGGCTTCCCGAACCGCCGCCGGAAGAACGCAGACCCCGCCGACCAGCACCTGGAATCCATATGACTGAGAAACTGACCCCCTCACTCCGCCGCGTCGCCGAGCACCTCGTGCACAATGCCACCGCCGCAGAGATCGCCACCGCCGAAGGGCTGTCAGCCTCAACGGTCCACACGTACCTGAAGGACATCCGCCAGCATCTCGACCTCCCTCCCCGAGCGAGCCGGGCCGTCGTCGCCAACGCCCTTCTGGGCCGCGGCGAGGCGACGGCGCCGGATCCCGGACGGTCGGCACCGGTGCTCACCTCGGACCAGGAGCTTCTCTTTCAGGCCATCGCCACAAAGTCCCGGCAGGCCGACATCGCCCTCGCCGCAGGAATCGCCCCCGCCGACCTGCGTGCCAGGACGGAGGCGCTCCTGTCCACGGTCGGCGCCACCGACACGGTGCACCTGATCGGTCTCGGCCACGCCTGGGGCCTCCTAGCGCCGCAGGGCGAGAGCAAGTTGAGGCCGGCCTCGGCCAGCTCGCCCCGCCCGGTGCGCCGGAACACAGCGCCCGCCCAGCCCACCGGAAGAACCCTCACCACCCGTACGCCGCAGCCGGGGCAGCGAGCACGGCTCGGGCGGTGAACCGCAGCCCGTTCAGGTCTTCCCCCTGAGACGGAAGCCGCCTCCGCCGCGGCGACGCGGTCGTCCGCTGATCAGCTGTCCGCCGAAGAGCAGCCGTCGATCTCGACAGCCAACGCCACGGCCCCAACAGGTCCCGTCCCGCACACCAGCCGCCCAGACCAACGGTTTCGGCACGCACCGGTCGCGTACGGCCGCCGCCCTGTCTCCCACGCCCCTCGTCACCCCAAGGACGCCCCGTGAGAACTCTCTTCGCACGTCCCACGCCGCCGCCGACCGCCGCCAGCACGTCGGGCGCGGCCCAACCTCTGGCCCATCCCGACATCGCCCAGGACCTGGTCAGCCGAGTGGCCGACGCCGTAAAGACCTGGAGAGCCCCCGCACATCAGCGTGGCGCCGTGGAGGACGCCGCGCCCGCCGCGCAGGACGCGCAGGCGCTGCGCCGGATCATCGAACGGCTGGGCCGCTGGCCCGGGCGGTCACTGGTCGGCGACGCCGGCTGCGAGGCCGCGGTGGTGATCGCCCTCAACAGCGACCACGACCTCAACTTCCAGATCACCCTGCTCCGCTCGCTCCACGCCGCCATGCGCCATGGCGATGCCACCACCGCACAGTGGGCCCGCCTCTACGACCGGTGCCTGGTAAGAAGCGGTCGGCCCCAGCAGTACGGCACGCAGTACCGCCTGCACGACGGGCAGATCGAGATGTGCCCCGTGGACGATCCGGAGGCTCTCGAGACGCTCCGGGCCCGCGCCGGACTGCCGCCCCACCAGGACCGGCGCGCCGCCCTGGAGCGGCGCCACCTCCTGCCCGACCCGCCGACCGTGCTCCTGAACGGCAGCCGCGCGGCGTGAAGGAACGGCCTCTTCCCCAGTGACGAGCGGCCAGCCGGACGCCCGTCACCTTGCAGCCGGCCCGCCAGGCTCGTCTCCGGAGGCCGTCGGCCTCTCTGCCATCGACCGCCCTCTCTGTCTCCCGGAGCACCTTCTATGACAGCGGCACCCCAGATCCACGCCAGCCCGCACGGGCTCGTAGGCGGCCGGGCAGTCAGTCGCTCCCTCGCCCTCCTGCTGACCGGCGAGGGCATCGGCTACGCCGGTTCAGCCGTCCACGCTGTCGCCCTGCCGGCCCTCGCCGTCCTCTCCCTGGAGGCCAACCCGGGACAGATCGCCCTGCTCGCGTTCGCCGCGGAGATTCCGGCGCTGGTGGTGGCTCTGCCCGCGGGCGTGGTCGTGGACCGGTATCCGCTGCGGACCGTCCTGTTCTCCACCGACCTGGCGGCGGCTGCCCTGGTGGGCGTCATCCCCGCAGCCGCCGTCCTCGACCGACTGTCGATGCCGCTCCTGTACACCGTCGCCCTGGCCCTGGGCGTCCTGTCCACCCTGCACACGGCCGGGTCGATGGCCGCCGTCCCTCTCTTGGTAGAGCCGAAGCACCTCCACCGAGCCAACGCGCGCTTCACCGCGGTGATCACCATCGCCGGCACCACCGGAACCGCCCTGGGCACCGTCCTCGTCACGACGATCGGGGCGACTCGCGCATTCGCCGCCGACGCCTTGTCGTACCTCGTATCGGCCTGGTGCGCGGCCCGCATTCGTGCCTTGCCCTCTCCCGACCACGCGCAGACCGCGCGGCGGTCGGCGATCCGGGAGATCCGCGAGGGCGTCGCCCACTCCGCGTCCCACCCGATACTCCGCCCCCTGTTTCAGGCGCTGACCGTCACCGGGATCGGCACCGGACTGACCGCCACCCTCCTCTCGTACCACCTGCTGACCGCCGTGCAGGTCGGGGCGACCGGCCTCGGCGTGATCATGGCCGCCGGCAGCCTCGGTGGCCTCAGCGGAGCTCTCACGGCCCCCCGTCTCGTCCGCCGCTACGGGACCGGCCGCGTGATCGCCTGCGCGTGGACCGTGTACGCGCTGATGCAGATACCCCCGCTGGCCGCCCGCCCTGGCACCGCCTGGCTCGCCATCCTCGTCGTCAGCGGATACGGCCAGTGGGCAGCGGCCACGTGCGTGGGCACCACCCAGCGCTCCGTACAACAGCGGACCACCCCTCCCCGGCTCCGCGCTCGCGTCCAGCAGACCTCTCTCTGGTTGACCACCGGCACGCAGCCGCTGGCCGCCCATGCCGCCGGGGCCCTCGCCACCGTCACCAGCGTCCGCACCGTCATGACCGCCGGTGTGATCGTCCTCTTCGTGTCCACGTGGATGCTGTGGCGCTCCCCCGTTCGCCGCTTGACCGCCTTGGACGGAGGCGCTCAGTGAACGACCGTTGGAGGCTCTCGCCGCGCGAACGAGCGGCGACTCGTGCCAGGTGGCTACGCGGCGGTGCCGTCGGTGCGGATCGGTGCGGGCAGAACGCGCAGTCGTTCCACGAGCTCGGCGCCGGCGCCGCTCGCCGCTGGGTCGAGGAGCCGAGCGAGGCGGGCGAGACGGGTGCGCGCCGTGGCACGGAGCCGTGCAGGGGGGATGAGGTCGAGGACGTCCAGCGCACGCCCGGCCGCCTGTTCGGGGGTGTCGCGGACTTCGGCGAGGGCGAGCACGAGGGTGGCCGCCACCCATCCCGGAGTGTGCTCGGGGGCTGCCGCAATGGACGTGCGGGCGACTTCGGCAGCCCGGTCGTAGCGCTCCAGAGTCAGATGGGCCTCGGCGACGTGGAGACGGTGCTCGGCACGGTCGTAGCCGAAACGCCCGGGCAGCTCGACGGCGGACTGCATGATCTCGTCGCTCTCGCTGACGACCTCGTCCGCCCGGGACCGGTGCCCCAGGGCAGCGAGCGTCGGCAGCAGGGCCCATCCCAGGAGCTGGGCGCGCCGCAGTCCGGCGGGGGCGTGCTGGAGACCGAATTCGGCGTGTCCGCGGGCGTGGTCCCAGTCTTGGCGGGCGGTGGCGACCATGGCCAGGGCTCCACTGGACCAGGCGGTGAGAGCCGCCTCTCCGGTGGACTCGCCGATGGCTCCCGCCAGGGTCAGGTGTGCGCGGGCTCCGGCTCGGTCGTCCAGGTGGTAGGCGAGGTTTCCGAGGAGCGCGGAGAGCCAGCCGACCTGCCGGCGCAGGTCGCGAGCGGTGTCCCTATCCGCGTTGCCCACCACGGTGGAGAGCAGGTTGCGGGTCGCGCGGACCTCGTCGTGCAGGGTGGACGGCGGGTGTTTGCTGTAGTTGAGGGCGTAGTGCTCGACCGCGGCCTCGGCGAGGGCAACGAGCGACGGCGAGCCCTCGGGCGCGTCCAGAACAGCCCACTGTACGGATTCACGAATGGCGGGCAGCCCGCTCGCGGTCGTCATGGATGCCTTTCGGTCGATGCCTTGTTCCTCACGCTGCCGCCGACCGTAGTCGAGCGGCAGTGGGGCCGCGCACGTACTGCACCAGAGGTGGTTCGTGGCGAGCCCAAGCTGGTCCGGGCGCGCTCCGTACGCCCGGGAGATCATGATCCGGTACTCGTCGCCGGGCTGCGCCTGCCCGTGCTCGTACCGGCACAACAGCGCCTGCGACAGGGCTGGTGGCAGCAGGTCGTCCTCCAGGTAGACCCGGGAGACTTCCCGAATCGCCTGTGCCCGGGACCATCCCAGAGCCAGCCGCCACGCTTCCAGCGCCGTGAGCTCGGGCAGCGCCGCCCGGAGCACAGTGACGGTCCGCTCCTGGCTGTCGCCGTCACGCTGGCACTGAGCCCGCAGCCGGGTCGCTTCACGCTGGATCTCCGCTCGACGCGCTCGCGTTACCTTCCCCACCGTCCGTCCCTCCGTCGCTCCGCCACATCCTCGGCCCTTCGGGCACGGACACGCATTGACCGAAGCAGTCAATGTTTCTACGGAGCACGGTCAATGACGCTTCCTCAGCAGAGGTCGCATCGTAGGAACCAGCGCTCCAACCGCCCTGTGCGACATCACTTCGCCGAACCAGCCCACGGCCGCAGGTGGACCGGGCTTGCCGCGCTCGGAGGGACGCGTCCGCCGGCCGCGCGGGGCCCACCGGCGCCGCTGGAATCCGTCCAGAAAGGCACTTCACGAGCACCGCGTCAGAGAGAGCTACAGCCCTCATCCCCTCCATCACGAGAAGGGACTCCCGTGGAGACCGCACCCATTCCCCTGCCGCCCGGCAGGTTCACCATCGGCAAGACGTTCGACTTCGAGGCCGGCCACCGCCTCGCCAGCCTCCCTCCTGAGCACAAGTGCTCCCGGCAGCACGGCCACACCTACGAGGTCGAGGTCGTACTCTCCGCAGCCTCCCTCCAGGGGCCGGGATTCGTGACGGACTTCGGAGACCTCAGCCCGTTCAAGCGGTACCTCGACAGCGAGCTCGACCACCAAAACCTGCACGAGGTCTTCGACTTCGAGCCGACGTCCGAGCTGCTGGCGCAGCACTTGGCGGCCTGGTTCATCGCGAACATGCCGCCGGAAATCGGCAGGCAGCTGGTCTCCGTCCGTGTCCGCGAGACCCGGCGGAGCTGGGCCCGCTTCGAGGTGGCCAGCTCGTGACCGCCCCTCCGACGGAGGCGCACGATGCATCGGGACTGCATCTGATCGTCGCCGAACGCTTCGGGGTCGAAGTGCCCACCTTCCAGGGCGAGGGCCCGAGCTGTGGCCACCCGGCGATCTTCATCCGCTTGTCCCGCTGCAACCTCAGCTGTACGGCGTGCGACACGAAGGAGACGTGGGACTGGAGCCGGTTCGACCCGCGGGAGGTCTCGACGAGGCAGTCCGTTCAGGACCTGGCGTCGTGGGTGAAGTCGTCGCCGGTCGAGCTGGTGGTCATCACGGGTGGCGAGCCGCTGCTCCAGCAGCGGAACCTGCCCCCCCTGGTCCAGCGACTGCTGGAGGACGGCCGACGGGTCGAGTTCGAGACCAACGGCACGGTCATGCCCGACCCCGCTCTGCTGGTCGCCGGCGTCCGGTTCAACGTGTCGCCGAAGCTGGCGAGCTTCGGGGTGGACGAGGCCAAGAGCATCGTGCCGTCCGTCCTGCGGGCGCTCGCCGAATCCGGACAGGCCGCGTTCAAGTTCGTCGCCTCTTCCGTCTCCGACGTCGACCGGATCGCCGCGCTGGCGGACCGGCATGGGCTCGCCCCGGTGTGGGTGATGCCCGAGGGCACCACCGCGGAGTCGATCACCGCGTCGGCCCGGGAGCTCGCGGACGCGGTTGCCGCGCGTCACTGGTACTTCACCACGCGCCTGCACGTGCTCGCCTTCGCCGACGCCCGAGGCCGCTGACCATGCACCCCACTCATCTGACTTCTCCACCGTTCCCGGAAGCGAGACGACACCCATGACGAGCGCCACCACTGTGGTCTCCAACGCCACCGAACCCGCCCGGCCCGTGCCGTACGTGGACACCGGCCGGATCGCTGCCCTGATCGGCGACCTTCTGGTCGAGCTGGGCGAGGACCCCGCCCGCGAAGGGCTGAACGGCACCCCTGAGCGGGTCGCGGCCTGGTGGAGGGACTTCCTCTCCCCGGCCGACGCCCCCACGCTCACGTGCTTCACCGAGTCCCGTCTGGACGGCCAGCTGGTCGTGGTGGGCGGCATGAGCGTGTGGTCCCTCTGCGAGCATCACATGCTCCCCATGAACCTGCAGGTGGCGGCCGGTTACGTGGCGAACGGCGAAGTGGTGGGCCTGTCGAAGTTCGGCCGCCTCGCCCAGTTCGCCGCCGGACGGCTGCAGGTCCAGGAGCGCTTCACCCGCCAGGTCGCCGAGCACCTCGCTGGCGTCCTCGGCCGCGAGGACGTCGCGGTCACCGTGCGCGGCGTGCACCTGTGCATGAGCATGCGCGGCGTGCGGATGGAGGACGCCCGCACCACGACGGTGCACAGGGGCGGTCGTTTCCGCACCGACCCGGTTCTCTCCCAGGAGTTCCTCACCGTCGCCGCCGGGCAGTGGGGAGGGCGGTGATGGCCAAGAGCATCGACTTCTCCGTGATCGCCCCGCCCGCCTACCTCCGTGTCTTCCTCGCCCAGGAGCCCGCCCGGGTGCACCACGTCGCCGCCCAGCGGGTCCTGGCGGACCCCTCCTACCGGGACTTTTTCGCCGGGGAGGCTGTACGCGGCGCCGAGATCATCGTCGACAACGGGCTCTTCGACCTCGGCTACGCCCTGCCCGCCGCCGACCTCGTTCAGGCCGCGCTCGCGGTGTCCGCGCGGGAGATCATCCTGCCGGACGTGATGCGGGACGGGGCCGCCACCTTGAAGGCCAGCGAGCAGGCCGCGCGTGAGATCCGGGAGCTGTCCGGTGACACCTTCCGGCTGTGCGCGGTCCTGCACGCCGCCGACGACGAGGAGTGGCGGCGGACCTACGACGCGGTCGTGAACAGCGGCTGGGCCGGGGCCATCGCCCTGCCGGCCTCGCGCCGTCCGGATCCGGACGGGCAGCTGTGCCGCACCCGCTGGCTGGCGACCGCCTATCTGGAAGAGCACGGTCTGGTCGACGACCTGATCGTCTACCGGCTGCTGGGCCTGGGCCGGACCGGGCACCTGGAACTCGTCGAGCAGCGCGAGCACGAGTGGATCTCCTCCGTGGACGGCGCGGCGCCGGTCATCCTCGGCGCGATGGGCATCGCCCTGCGCCTCGAAGGCCCCTACGAGAAGCCCTCCACGCCTCGCATCGAGAACCTCGGCCCGATCCCCCCGGACCGCTTCGACCTGATCCGGCGGAACATCGCCGTCGTCCGTACCGCGGCCGGCAGCAGCGTCACGATCGCGGAGGAGAACCGATGACCTCCCTGATCGCCGCTCCCGGGCTGCTGCACGCGAGCCCGATCGACTTCCACGGGCACACCATGAGCCCCAGCCGTCTGCTGCGCTACCTGGAGATCAAGGTCCACCACCTCATCCAGGAAAAGGACTGGGACAGCATCCGCGTGGTGGGCGGCTACGACCGCACCGCGGTGATCTCCCGGTACGAGAAGACCGGGAAGCTGTTCAACATCGAGCGGCCCACCGCGACCGTCCAGGGCAGCGACCTGATCCTCCAGGCGTTTCCCGGCGCCGACTACGTCCAGCACTACGGGCTGATCATCGCCACTTATCTGGCCCTGACGGGGCGGCCGGCGGACATCGTCACCTACCAGCCGCCCGTGCAGGAGCAGTGCCGTTCCGCTCTCGACACGCTCGATCTGGACCTGGACGGCGATCTGGTGATCGTCGGCTGGGGCCTTCAGCACCTCGCCCCCACGAACGGGGTGTGGATGCGGGGGCCCGGCTACGCCTGGCAGCGTGCGGAGATAGCCGGACGGCGCGTGGTCTACCTCGGGTTCCTCCACAGCATCTGGGGCGACGTCGCCGGACGGGTCGTCGCACGGCTGGCCGAGCTGGGCGCCAGCGACGTCGTCTACATCGGCAAGGTCGGCTCGCTGGCCCCCGGGATCGAGCCGAACACCTGGCTGGCGACCGGCAACACCAGCCTGCTGCGGGGGTCGCTGGTGAGCTGGGACGACTTCTTCGGCGACTTCGCCGCCGCCCAGGGCGGTGTGCAGAGCGGCCTGCACGTCTCCTCGCCCTCGATCCTGCTGGAGGACACCGACTGGCTGGCCCGGCACATGCCCTCGTACGCCTTCGTCGACCCGGAGATCGGCCCGATGGGGGCAGCCGCCCACGCGGCGGGGATCCGGTTCGGATACCTGCACGTCATCTCCAACAACCTCACCGCGCACTACCCCGCCGACCTGTCCAACGAGCGGCACGACGACGTGCTGCGCCGGCGAGCCGTCCTCATCGACCGGATCCGCACCATCATCACCCACCGCCTGGCCGGCGCCCCGGCCCGCTCCGGGGAAGGAACCCGATGACGACCAGCACGACGTCCGCCCCGGAGCCCGGGCGGCTGATCACTTTCGTTGGCGGCGACGGAGCCGGCAAGTCCACCCTCGCCACCCGCCTGCACCAGGCCCTGACCGACGCCGGCCACGAGGCGATCCTCGTCGGCAAGCACACCACCGGCATCCCGGCGGACCCGGACCTGTCCGCCTACCTCGACCGCCTCAACCACCTGGTCTACCGGCGCGACGCCGGCGTCGCCCGAGCGTGCGGCGACCACTACTGGCTGCTGGCCCTGGCCTCCTGGTACACCCTGCAGGACCGGCTCGTGATCCGGCCCGCGCTCGCCGCTGGCACCCACGTGGTCCTCGACAACGCCCACCACAAGATCCTCGCCCGCTACGCGGTCAGCCCCGAGGTCCCCGTCCGACTCACGGAACAGGTCTTCGCCCACCTGACGGAACCCGACCTGGTGTTCTTCCTGGACATCGGCGCCCGCGAAGCCCTAACCCGCAAGGGCTCGTTCACCTCTCTGGAGACCGGCCACTCCGGCGACGGAGACGAGGACTTCATCCGCTACCAGGAAGCCGTCCTGAACCAGATGCGCGAACAGGCTTCCTGCAGCGACTGGCTGTGGCTCGACGTCGCGGGCCTGGACCGGGACGAGGTCTTCAAGTCGGCCGCCGACCACCTGGCCGACCGCCTGAACCTGACCGTCTGACCCACCCCACGCACTGATCGGCGAGGAACCACCATGGACCAGAGCCTGCCCACCAGCGGGACGTACGTATGCCACGGCATCACCTGGGCGAACGGAGCTCCCCGTCTCCTGCTCGCCCCACCGCCCGGCGAACCCCTGCTTCACGCCCAGGTCATGGGCCGGCGTCTGGCCTACCAGGTGAACGGTGCCGGCCGGTGGTGCACCGGCCGGTACCAGTTCACCGACCGCGTCCGCGTCGAAGCCGTCGCCTGCCCCGACCAGGCCCCGGCCGAGACCGGCGGCCAGTGCGCCGCCTGCACCGCGCGGGATGAATTCCGCTTCGCCCACCAGTTCCACTCCGGCGGCCACGTCCCCGACGCCCTGGCCGCCTACATGACCCAGCCGCACTGGCTCTACCTGGCCACGTTCGCCGACGGCACCACCAAGGTCGGCACCGCGGCCGAACCCCGAAAGCGCTCCCGCCTCGACGAGCAGGGCGCCCTGGCTGCCACCTACCTCGCCAAGAGCCCCGACGGGCGCACGGTCCGGTTCGTCGAGGACGCCCTCTCCCGGCGCCTGGACCTGACGCAGACCGTTCGGGCCGCGGCCAAACTGAAGGCTCTGGCGGCTCTGCGCGACCTCGCCCCTGTCCGCGCCGCCCACCAGCAGCACCTCGACCGGGCGGCCGAAGCCCTGTCCGAGATGAACATCCCGGCCCTGCTGGAGCCGTGGACACCGCCCGCCGAAGGCGACCTGCTCCGTGCCCCCGGCACCGAGCGCGCCCTGTACCCGCACGACCCGCGCGAGGGCGAGCACGGCCTGACGGTGCTCGCCTGCGCCGGTTCCCAGGTCCTGGCCACGCTCGACGGCGACTCCCTGCCCTACCTGCTCGACCTCGGCGTCCTCAAGGGTCACCGCATCACCCTCGGGCCGCAGTTCTCCTCCCCCGCCGCCGTGGTGCAGTCCGCTCTCTTCTGACCCTTCAAGCCTCTGGTCCGGCCCCCGGCCGCGGCCCCGATCCGTGAAGCGAGGACCTCTCCGCCATGGCACCCCAGGACGCCCTGACCGGCTGGGACGAGAACGCCACCGCCGAGGCGTACGAAGCCTTCACCCGTATCCACCCGATGTACAACACCACCAGCGTCGACCTCGCCACCCGGGCCGAACTGGCCGACGCCGAGCTGGTGGTGGACCTGTGCGGCGGAGCGGGTGCGACCGCCCGCGCGATCCTCGGCATGGTCCCGGACCGGGCCCGGGTCGTCTCCGTGGACAACGCCGGCGCGATGCAGCGCGTCGGCCGCCGCACCCTCTCCGACCCCCGGCTGTCCTGGATCACCGCCCCGGCCGAGCAACTCGCCGAACACGTCCCGCCCGGCGGCGTGGACGCGGTGGTGTGCAACTCGGCGATCTGGAAGACCGACACCCCGGCGGTCTTCTCCGCCGTCGCCCGTGTCCTGCGCCCGGGCGGCCGGTTCGTCTTCAATATCGGCGGCGGCTTCGCCGGCGTGCGCCACCCCGACGAGCACACCGTCCGGACCGGCCCGTCGCTGAACGCCCTCATCCTCCAGATCGCCGCCCGCGACCACGACTACACCCCTCCGTCCAAGAGCACGGACGCGGCGCCGAAGCTGCCGCTGGAGACGGTCACCACCGAGCTGACCGCCGCCGGCCTGGCCCTCGTCGGAACCGAGGTCACCGCCCAGCACGGCACCATGGCGGAGAAGAAGGCGTGGCTCTCCATCCCCGTCTTCGCCCGCCCGGCCGACGGCGGTCTCACCCACGCCCAGCGGATGAAGATCCTGGACGCGGCCTACGCCCTGACCACGCCCGATGCCGTGACCGTGACGAGCTGGCTCGTCGTCGTCGCCCAGCGGCCCACGGGCACGCCGTGACCACGCCCGCCAACTCCCCCGCCGGCGTGAGCTACTGCGACCACACCAGCGTCGGAGTGCTCGTCTCCGGCCCGCAGGGACTGCTGCTGTTCGAGCGGGCGACACCACCGGCCGGTCTCGCACCGGTCGCCGGCCACATCGACCAGCACGGCAGCCCTCAACAGGCCGCCCGCAACGAAGTGGCCGAAGAGGTCGGCCTCACCGTCACCCACCTGCACCCGCTGCTGACCCAGTGGCGCCCCAACCGCTGCCGGCGCACGCCCACCAGCACCGTCGGACACCAGTGGTGGATCTTCCAGGCCGAGGTCTGCGGGGACCTCCGCCCCTCAGCCGAGGAAGTCCGCGCCCCGCAGTGGGTGCACCCCGACCAGCTCCAACACGCCGCGCTGCGCACCGTCGACTACGCCACAGGCCACCTGACCAGGACGGAGTTCGAACACCGGCCCGGCCTGGAACCGGTGTGGTGCCACTTCCTGCACGCCCTCCAGCTGATCGCCCTGCCCCCGTCCGCCCTCGACCGGATCGACACCGTCCTGTGAACGGCTGCCAGAGTCACGGTTCAGCGGACCACGGAGGCGGTGGCCAGGCGCCGGGCGTGCGCGCGGATGCGGTCGCGATCCTCGGGAAACACGCTCTGCCACTCCTCGTCCAGGCCGAACCACGCCGCCGGCTGCCCCGGCTCCGCCGCGAGCGGCACCTGGGGATCGACGATCGCGGCGTAGGACAGGCCCAGCGTCGGAGACCAGTCGGACCGGTAGGAGCGCACCGCCACGGCGGCGGGCTCGGCCAGCAGCTCGGCCCGCAGACCGGTCTCCTCCAGCAGCTCGCGGGCCGCTGCCGCACGCGGCGTCTCACCCGGCTCTGCCTTGCCGCCGGGCGGCACCCATCCACGCACCCGGTGCTTGACCAGCAGCACGTGCTCGAAGGCGGGATCGGTCACCCACACCTCGGCCGCCAGCGGTTCCATCGGGCGCCGGCGTGCCTCCTCCAGCCAGGCCCGGGCCCCGTCGAACTCCAGCGCGGCACGGCTGGCATCCGCGACAGCCTCGTCCACAACCACCTGAACAGCATCACCAAGACTCACCCGCACCACCCTAGGCCGACACCCCGCCCGTGCGGCGCAGGACCGGCCCGTCGCACGCCCGACCGCATCCGGCGAAGGCGTGCCGACGGCCTGGAAGCAGACCGGCCGACCGTGGTGCCCGCTTCACGAAAGGAAATCCGGTCATGACCCTCAGTACGGCGGCGGCAGGAGCGTGGGTGGTCCTCGGCGGCGTCCACCTCCTCAACCGCACCGCCCCGCGCCGGGCCGACGAGCCCCTCGTCTTCGTCCGGGTCGCCCCGCAGGAGGTGAGCCGGCCGAGCACCACCGTGGTCATCGGCTGGAACACCCTCGGGACCTGTTCCGCCGAAGCGCTCAGAGCCGACGGCACCCGGATCGGCTCGGTCCGGATCGACGGCAAGGACCTGTTCCCCGACGCCATCGCCGGTGCCGCCCTGCGCGAGCTGATCGGCGCCGAAGCCGCCCCGGGCCTGGTGCCGCTGTGCTACCTGGCCGAACACCCCGGTGGCTATCACGCCTACGCGCAGATCAGGTTCCACCCCGAGGACGCCTGCTTCGTGCGCACCACCAGCGAGCCGGTCGGCCGCGGCCCGGTCGAGGCCCTTCGCTGGCTCGACCCGGTCCTGGCCGCGCACCACGCATCGAGCACGGCCCTCAACAACCACCGTCGCTGCTTCCGCAAGCACTTCGAAGGCACCGAGCTGGAGTACAAGTACACCCTCGACCCGGCGCCCGACATCTGGGCCGCGGCCATGGAACTGCTCAAAGCCCTGCGCGACGGCGAACTGGAAGGCTGGCGACCGGAATACCGGGAGGAGTTCCAGGCCCACCACACCGAGAACCACCTCTTCGAGGTCACGGGCCCCGCCTCTGAGGTCGGCTACGCCTCATTCGTCCCCACGGTCACGGCCGGGCACGTGCTCAAGCGGAAGTGGTTCGCCGAGGACGCCTTCGCCCGCCGGGAGGAGCTGGTGTACGGCATCGACGTCACCCCAGACGGCTTCGAGGCGTACCTTCGTGGCGAACTGGGCCTCCAGGTACGAGCCATGCCGCCCTTCCAGCGCGTCCGCTACGACATCCAGTGCGAATCGATGCGCACCGGTCACGTCTACGGCATCTTCCTCGACCGCTGCACCCTGCTCGCGGACCCCACGGTGGTCCTCTCACAGTGCGAGCTGGAATACCTGCGCACCCGGGGCGTCCTCGACCAGGACCAGGACGAAGTCCTCCACGAGATGGAGCGCGTCAACGGCTGGCTCCGGAACTACGTCGCCACCCGTGGCTGGGCGGCCGAGCACACCTTCCACTCCAAGCTGAGCTTCCTCCGTGACGCCGTGGCCGCCCAACCGGCCCTCGGGACGGTGGGCTTCAGGGCTGGGCCCGCCACTCACCCGTCCCCCAACCGGGCGCGACGGGCCGCCCGCGCGACCGTGCCGTCCGCCAGCGAAGGAGCCTGATGCCCACCCCCTCCGCCGTATCCACCGCGAGCCCCGACTACTGGGAGCCGCTCTGGGCCGACGGCCGCCGCTACCGACAGCTGTGCGAGACCGAGAAGCAGCTGATGGCCGAGCACCTCGGCCCCGGCGGAGGCCGCCCCGCCCTCGACATCGGCAGCGGCGACGGCTGTCTCGCCCGCCACCTCCATCACGAGCTCGGCTACCGCACGACCGGCGTCGACTGCTCGCCCAACGCGGTCGCGCTCGCCGCCTCCCACGACAGCACCGCCGATCCGGCACCGACGTGGCACTGCCTGGACTTCGCCACCGGCGACCTCGACACCCTGCGGGATCCGGCCTACGCCCTCATCACCTGCCGCCTGGTCTACCGGTGGATGGACGACAAGGCCGGCTTCCTCGGCCGAGTCCGCCGCCTGCTCGCGCCCGGCGGGACCTTCTGGGTCGTCACCGAGATCGCCGGCCGCCGCACGACCACTGACCCGGCTCTCCTCGGCCTTGGCATCTCGCCCACGGACGCCGAGCTGCTCGCGGCCGGCTGGTCCGTCGTACGCACCGCCGACCTCGACGTCCTGCGCTGCTTCGCCCTGCGCCCCTGATCATCCACCTGAACGGAAGGAAGTACTTCGTGCTGGACGTCGAGAAGGAAATCGGCGAGATCTGGACCCTCTACGGCCGTCATCAGCTCGGCCGCTCGTTCGACCTGCCTGAGCTGGGCGACTGGGCCTGGGACATCCCGCGGGCCGGGCCCGGCATCGAGGTGCTCGGCGAGGTCGCCGGCCTGCGCGTCCTGGACCTGGGAGCCGGAGTCGGCCGGCACGCCGCACACCTGGCCGCCCTCGGCGCCGACGTCACCGCCGTCGACGCCTCCCCCACCCAGCACCAGCGGGCCCTCGCCCGCTACCCCGACACCCCGCGCCTGCGCCTGGTGTGCGCCGACGCCGCCGTCGATCACCTACAGGAAGCCGACCCCTACGACCTGATCTACTCCGTCAGCGGCGTCCCCTTCCTGGATCCGCACCGCCTTCTGCCCGCCCTGGCCAACGGCCTCAAGCCCGGCGGGCGGCTGGTGTTCAGCGCGCTGCACACCAACTCGCACGGTCGCGGGCCGTCCGAGTCGGTCACCGCACGGCCCGAGATCCTGCGGCTGCCCGGCACGGACACGGAGCATCGGGTGCACATGTGGGTCCTCGAACCACGCCTGTGGGAAGACCTCCTCGTCGACCACGGCCTCGTCGTCGACACGGTGACCACAATCAACCCCCCACAGGCCGACCAGCCCCTCTCGTACCGGCTGTACGCGGCCCACCGCCCGGAACGAATCCGCAGCCGGCCCCGGACAGTGGCGCCGCCCGCACCGCACGCGGCGCTGGGGGTCGGCATCGTCGTGCACGGCCCTGACGGTGTCCTGCTGGGACGCCACCGCCTCGGAACGTGGGAAGTGCCCGGTGGATCGGTGGAGCCCGGCGAGACCTTCGTCAAGGCCGTGATCCGGGAGCTCGCCGAGGAAACCGGGCTGATCGCCAGGCCCGACGACGTGCAGGTGCTCGGCACGCTTCTCGCCCATGTGGGCGGCGTTCTCCGGCTCACGGTGCCCGCGCTGGTCACCCGTTGGTCCGGCACACCCCGGGAGCTGGAGAAGACCATCGGCTCGTGGCGGTTCTGGAGCCTCGACGCACTGCCCCAGCCTCTCTTCGAGCCCAGCAGCCAGTGCCTGACGGCCTGGAGGCAGGACCTCCCTCTCGACCACACGCCCGCCGACTTCCAGCCCTACAACCACAACGCCCGTCACGACACCTGGCACACCGGCTGACCACCAGCTCACACGACAGCGCCTGCCCCGGCCAGCACGCGGGGCAGGCGCAGCTGCGTCCGAGCTACTTTTGCTCCGGCTCCGTGCCGAGTTCCTTGCGGAGCTTCTCGTACGGCACGCCGGCGATCTTCGCCCGCAGCGCCATCCCGGTGTCGTACGTCACCAGCTTCACCGGACCGGCCGCCAGCACGCTCAGCGCGAGCGCCCGGTCGACGATCTCATCGTCCTCGTCAGGCAGCCGTACGTGCCCAGGAGGGTCCGACAGGACCTTGACCTCCACGAACCCCAGCATCGTCTCGTCGGTCAGCAGTCGGTCCAGGACGGCAAGACCGTACCGAGCGCGCCACCGAGCCTGCGGCGATACCTTGCTCTCCTTCAACTGGTCCAGCTCGTCGACCACCATCATCGGCACGGCGATCCGAACCCCGCCGTGCTGGCCGGCGAGCTCCGAGAAGTCGACGTCCTCCAGCTTCTCCTCGTGCTCAATGAAGAAGCTCGTGTCGAGCACCAGAGTCGACACCTTCTCCGGCCACTGGAGGATGGTGTCCCGGGTGGACTCGACGGCCCGCTCCAGGTCGGCGATCCGCTGCCGTACCTCCTGGTCGATCAGCGGGTTCGTCACCTTCGGCGCCAGCTGGCCGCCCAGATGGCCCGCTCCGTTCAGCAGGGCCCAGTAGATCGGGGTGAAGAACAGCGCCTCGATGTCCTTCGCCCGCACCTGGGAGCCGAGCAGCCGAGACTGCTCGTTCACCCAGGTCAGGTACTTCAGGAGGTGTTCCTCGGCGCTGTTGTAGTTGCTCAGGTTCGTGGCCTGGGTGTGGGCTTCCCGTAGAAGCTGGTGCACGAGGTCCAGCCTGGCGCCGGGTATCGGTGTGACGATCATTCGCGGATCATGTCAGGGCTTGCCCGCCTCCGGCAGAGGACAGCACCGGTCCAGCACGAGGAAAACGGGAAACGGATCTTCTCTTGGAGCACCTCCACACCCGCCCTCCACGCCCGGTACCGTCTCGAATGGAGGTTCCGGGCCCGGCCCGAACGTGACATGAATCAAGGAAAGTTCAGGTGAGCCAGGTGCGGCCCAGCGAGCAGATGCGCGACCTCGGAGTCGTACAGCGCGGAGCCCCCGTCCTCACCGAGCCGGCCCTCGCCTTCAACCTGCCGGGCCGAACGCCAGGCAGCCGAGCAGACCGTCGAGCAGTTGTTCTCCGCCATGGACCGGATCGGCCGGGTCCACCCGTTCGCCAAGGGCATGGGGCTCGCGGCGCCGCAGATCGCGATCGGCCGGGCCGCCGCCGTCGTCCATCCTCCCGAGCCCGCCGCTCCGCCGATCGTCCTGCTGAACCCCCGCATCACCGACCGTTCCCTCGACGAGGACGAGCAGTACGAGGGCTGTCTCAGCTACTTCGACGTACGCGGCCTCGTGCCCCGGCCGCTGCGGATCACCGTGGAGACCACTACCCTCGAAGGCCAGACGGTGACCACGGTCTACGAGCGCGGGCTCGCCCGGCTGATCCACCACGAGATCGACCACCTGGACGGCCTGCTGTACACCGCGCGCATGAAGGCCGGCGTCGCCCCCATCCCTGTCGCGGAGTACCGCCAAACCGGTCGAGCATGGACCTACGACCAGTAGCCGTCTGGGCAAAGACGGAGATCGCCTGCGATCGAGCAGCCGGCGGTGCCACTCGCCAGCGGTCGGGGCGGGCGGTGGCGGTCCGTACGGCGTGGGGCCCGCCGTCTTCCGCATCGGCACGGCCGAGGCGCCCTCCCTGTAACCCCTCAGCCAGGACCCGGTTCCCCGCCCCATGACACGGAACGCCGGACGGCCAGCTCCAGCTGAATGGGGCTGGTCGTCGGCGGCACCACGGGCCTCGCTCAGATCTCGTCGGTCGGATCCCAGACGTACGGGAGACTCGGGTCCTGTTCGTGCAGGTCCCGAGCGATCTGCTCCAGGAAGTGGATCCTGTTCTTCAACTGCGGCAGGAGCTCTTGGATTCGGTCCGACGCCTCCTTCGGGGCCGCCGGCAGGTTCGCGCGCACCAGGAGCTTCATTTCCTGGAACGCCTCGGGATCGGTGGCGGCATGCGGGAGCTTGACGATCGCGGTGTACACCGCGACCTCGGAGACGCTCCACTCACCGTCTTCCTCCTGGACGGCCCAGATGACCGACTGAGCAGAGGGCGACAGCGTCAACTGGCACTTCTCGCCCATGAGCCGACTAAGAACCGGAAGAGGCACGGCGTCCTCGCCGGCCAACGCGGCAGCGGCTTCGGCGGTGGGGACCGTGATCCGCCCGGTGATGGCGTGAGCGACGCGGCGGCGGGCAGCAGCCGTCGGCGGGGCCGGTGGCTCCTGAACCTGCGGCTTCGCATCCGAGGCGCCGAGGGCGGTGTCCACGTCGCGGGCTTCTTCCTCGCCGTCCTCCTTTGCCCACCACGTGATGACGACGAAGCGGTACTCAGGGAACGCCGCCGGGTAGAGGACGTGGCTGACGACGTCGATGGGCTCCCACCCCATGGCCGGGATGCTCATCCGGAAGATGTGTCCGTCCCGGTTCTCGGTCAGGTCGGTGCAGGTCTCCCAGATGTGCCTGACCTTAGGGTCCTTGCACACGTCACCGATGAGCTCCATGAGCTCGGCCGAGTCACCCCTACCGGCAAGAGCGAACTTCAACATCTTGACGTACTCGGTGGCGTGCCGGTTCCAGTCGTGGTACTGGGCACGGGCCTCCTGGGTCGTCAGGGCCCAGCGCATGAGGTTGGCGCCTGGTTCGAGCACCCAGGGCCACCACTCCGCCATCGCCGCGTTGTAACCGACGATGTTCCAGTTGGCGTCGCACAGGTAGGTCGGGCTCGGCATCTGCTTGTCGATGAGCAGTCGAAGGCCGCTGCGGACTCGCGGGTCGACGGTTCCGTTGGCGTCCGCCGAGGTGGCCGTGTGCCCGAGGTTGTTGTAGAGCAGGAGCGCGTGATACTCATCGCGGTCGAGCTGCAGCAGCTCGGCCAGCTTGTCGCACTGGTCACGGTCAAGGCGGTTCCTGCCATCACCGCGCTCCAGGTCGCGCCACCAGCGTTCCGACCTGTCGACTGCAGTGGCACATTCTTCCTGCGTGACACGCCGCCCGCGCCGATGGCCGGCGACCTTGCGCCAGGACTTCAGCTGTCCGGCGAAACCCATGAGCTGGCCGGCCCACGGCGCCTGCGCATCCTCCTTGGGAACCCGGCCAGCAGATGCAGCCTCCTGGCTGCTTCGCGCGACCTCGCCGGTCTCGTCCCCGGTGCCCCCGTGGTCCGGGAGGGGCTCTCTGGCGCCCATCCGCTTCTCCTCGCTCCTCTGGTGTCGCTTCCCTCGTGTAGAGGGCTTGCCGTTCCCCGAGTTGAGGCAACACAAAAGGGAGGGACCACGCTCTGCGCGTCGGCCCTCCCCTGCCTCCAATCCAGAATACGAGATCATTTTGAGAGCTTGGAATCGACCCGTCGAGGCGCGGTGACCCAGGGCACATTCCTACGGTTGCGTAGGTTGCGATCGACTAGCAATATCGCGGCGTTCAGCCCCGAAACGGACATAAAACCGGCAGGCGATTTCCGGTTCTGAAACCGGCAACTTATTGCCGGTTTTTTCTTCCACACCGACACACTGGCCTACACATGCCTCTCGCAACCGGAACGGGATGTTCCCACCTCGATGCATTTCCTTTACCGGCCAGGGAAGTTGCCCCTCACTGGGGCGCCACGACAGGACTAGACCAAGGCGTCTCTACGCGCGTAACTCCGCTGGAAACCGACATTGACGTTGGTTCTTCCGGAAGGTTTAAATCCTGGTCATCAGCAGGTCAGCCCGGCGTGACGGTCCCGCCGGGCGAGGCAGAGAGAGGGCATCGGTGGTGACGCGGCAAGGGTGCGCGCTGGGAGAAGGCCCAGCCATTCACCGGTTACCTCCGAACGAGGCGGCCTTTAACGGCCTCTAGTGCCAAGCATGGACTTGTGCGGGCGGTCTACGTATGTTCGTCGTCCCCGGGAGGCAACCCGGCGATCGACGGAAGGGATACGTGAAGCACCGCACAGAGAGAGCCTGAAAACGCTGCGGCGCCCGGGAGAGGCAACTCCCAGGCGCCGAACCGCGAAGAGTCCTATCTCCACCGAGGCAACGGTGGAGAGACCGACCCGTCATCGCCGCGCCGGCCCTTCCTACGGGCAACACCGGCTGCGGCTGTACTACAAGGAGAGTTTTGCATGAGCACGGCCCTGCGCGAAAGCCCGTCCTTCGGGATTGGCACCGCGGACCGCGCGACGGCCATCGCCCACCTTCGTTCTGCGCGCCGGAACGGAGCTGAGGTCTGATGGCTCGTATCCGCACCATCAAGCCGGAAGCGTTCGAATCGGAGGACTTGGCGTCCGTGGACGTGACGGCGGTGTTGACCTTCATCGGGCTGCTGACCCACGCCGACGATGCAGGACGACATCGCGACCTGCCGGCCATCGTCGCCGGGCGGCTGTGGGCACTGCGGCCTGACCACACTCCGGCTCACGTCGCCCATGACCTGGAGCAGCTCGCCGAGCGCGGCTTGATCTGCCGGTACACCGGCTGCGACGGCAAGACGTGGTTGCACATCGTGACGTGGGACCGGCACCAGAAGATCAACCGCCCCTCGGCTTCCCGTCTCCCCCGCTGTCCCGTGCACGACGCGGCGAAGGCGTGCGGCGAGTGCGGGCGAACGCAGTGCCCGTCGCCGACCCTCTCGGACAACGTTCGCGCGGCGGCCCAGGTGTCCGCCGAGCCACCGGCAGGCCCCTCGCCCGAGGACGGCTCCATGAACACTCATGGAGTCCTCATCCGCTCGGCTGCGCCGGATTCCCCCGGCGATGCGGTCCGATCCACCGAAGTGATGGAAGCCACTCCGCCCGCGCTGCCGCATTTCACCGGCGGCGGCGAGAAAACCGCAGGTGAAAGCGGTCGTGAGCGGAGCGAGGGAGTGACCGCCGCCACGTTCACGGAGGGCTCACGCACTGGATCTAGGATCTTGGATCCTGGATCTTCCCGTAGGGGGCGCGAGGCGCCCGCGCCCGGATCCTCCTCGGACCAGCTGCTGGAGTCGGCCGAGGCGGGCGAGTGGTCGGCGAAGCGGTTGATGGCGGAGTACCTCCGCGGGTGCAGCCGCCGCCCGCCGAAGACCTTCCTCGGCCACCTTGGCAAGGAGATCCGCCAGCTGCTGGACGAGGGCTTCGAACCCGACGCACTGCGTCCCGCACTCGACCGCCTGCGGACCAAGGGCCTACATCCGAGCGTCCTGCCGAGCGTCGTGAACGAGGTGGTCAACTCGGCACCCGCCTCCCCGGCCGGCCCGTCCTCCGCCGCCGGCGCGGGCCCCTGGGCCGCCGCCTCCCCCGCGTACATGCCGTACCTGAACCCCACCGAGCCCACCGGTACCTTCGGAGTCGCCCTGTGACCCGCCCACGCCTCGACGACCCTCAGACGGCCGCCGAGAACCCGACGGTGGCCTGGATGCAGCGCAAGCTCGCCGAACGCGGCATCGCCCTCGACAGCGCCACGCCCCTCGCTGACACCCCCGAGCCGATCCCCGCGCTGGAAGCCGCCCAGGAGCGCATCCCGTACGAATACCGGGACGCCCACACCGAGCACCCCGCCGTCGCCCAGTGGGTGCGCGCCATCGCCGAGAGCGCCGTCGGTCACGCCGCCAGTCCCCTCGTCCCGCACTTCGGCTCCGCCGGCCAGCGAGAGATCACGCACGGCCGCAGCCTCCTGCTGTGGGGGCCCACGGGTGCCGGTAAGACCCACCAGGCGTACGGAGCGATCCGGGCCCTGACCGCAGCCGGGTGCGGAGTGCGCTGGCAGGCCACGACCGCCGCCGACCTCTACGGCGCGATGCGCGCACGGGGCGGGCTCGATCCGGAGTACCTGCTGCGGCGGATCGTACGGACGCCACTGCTCCTCCTGGACGACCTCGGCGCGGCCAAGAGCAGCGAGTGGAACGAGGAGATCACCTTCCGCCTGCTCAACTGGCGCAGCGAGCACCGCCTGCCAACGATCATCACGACCAACCTGGCCCCCGTCCGCACCACGCGGATGGACCCCCGCCAGCCGGTTCTGCGTGACAAGGTCGGCGACCGCGTGCTCTCCCGCCTGTCCGGCATGTGCACCCCGGTCCACCTCGACGGTCCCGACCGCCGCTTCCGCGCCGCCGCCTGACGGCCCCCGCGCTTCACCCGCTTCCCGCCGCCCGGCACCGAGCCGGCCCGCCGACACCAGCCGGCGCGTCCGCGCCGCTCCCGCCTGCCCGGCGGCCCCCTGGAGAACCACCCATGCGCCACATCACCACCAACAGCACGCCCACCACGAGCCTGCGCGGCATCGCCGACATCTCCTGGCATGCCCGCGGAGCCTGCCGCGAACTGGAGGCCGACGAGGCCGACCGCCTGTTCTTCTCGGCCCCGCGCGCCCACGCCGATATCGCCGAGGCCAAGACGATCTGCGGTACCTGCCCCGTACGCCAGGACTGCTTCACCCACGCACTGGACAACGACATCCGCTGGGGCATGTGGGGCGGGCTGACCGAGGCCGAGCGCCGGCCCTGGCACGCCAAGGTCGCCAAGCGCCTCGACTACACGCGGGTGCGCGCCGCGATCATGGGCCGGGACGTCCACCTCACCGCCGCCGAGCGCGACGCCGTCACCCGTCACGCCTACGTCCGCGGATGGGCCCCGGAGCGCCTGGCATACGCATTCGGCATCGACCTGGACCACGCACGCGACCTGCTGCGAGACGCCGGCCACGCCATCGCGGACCGCGACCGGTACTGGACACCCCCCACCGAGGGCGACAGCGACGCGGCCACCGCCACAGAGGAAACGTTCTGCCAAGTGCCGAGCCAAGCCCAGACCCACGGCCTGATCGAGGCACTGAAGAAGGCGGCATGACCTCCCGCCGCCTCCCCACCAACCTCACCATGACCCCGCGCCGAAAGGGAGCTGTTGACCGAGGAGACCACCGAGCAGACCGCGGACCGCTACGCGTTGGTCGCGGCCGGCACCGTGATCACCGTCCTCACCGTGGCGGGCTTCTGGCTCTCCTACGCCCACCTTGCCGAGGTCGCAGGGCGGCACGGGCTGGCCAACTCGCCGAGCCGGCAGTGGGCGTGGCCGGCGACGTTGGACGCGTTCATCGTCGCCGGGGAGCTTCTCATGCTGCGAGCCGGTCTGCGCCGGGTGACGGACTGGTGGGCCGTCGGCGTGACCGTCACCGGATCCGTCGGCTCAATCGCCCTGAACGTCTTCGGAGTCAGCGGCACAGCCCCCGGTCCGGTCCCACTCCTGGACTACGTGGTCGCCGCCGTCCCACCCACCGGGGCGATGCTGGCCTTCGGCGTGCTAATGCGGCAGATTCACCAGCGGGTCGCCCGGCCGCTCCCTGACACGGACGAAGCCGACCGTGAGGGCACACCGGAACCGGCGGTCCGGAGTGCCGCTGGCTCGGCTGACGCCGACCACGCCGCCCCGGAACCCGGACCGGACCCGGACCACGCCGCCCCGGAACCCGGACCGGACCCGGACCACGCCACCCCCGAACCCGGACCGGACCCGGACCACGCCACCCCCGAACCCGGACCGAGCGGATCCCCTTCCCGGACCAGCGCCCCCAGCGGTCCGGAGCGAAGCGGACCGCGGCGAGGGCGTCCCGGACCGGCACGTCCACGGACGGTCCGGGCCAAGGTCCAGGCTGGTCGGCGGCCCCAACCTGGACCGCGCCGTCTGTCCGAAGACGAGGTCGTCGAGCTGGTCCTTCCTCATGTCCCCGAAGTGCTGCGTGAAGACAACAACAAGCAGATCACCCGCGCGCAGCTCAGGACGATCATGCGTCGCCGGGGAATCACCCTCGGCAACGAGCACCTGGGCCCGGTCCTGGCTCGCGTGCGTGCCGCCACCGCCCCCTCTTCCTCTGAAGGAGCTGTTCGATGAAGACCTGTGACCGCTTCGAGCGGATGAAGAACGCGTACGAGACCGACCTCGCCGTCCTGAACGGCCACGCTGACCGACATGCGGGCACGAATCCCGCGAAGGCGAGCAGTCGAATCGCCAAGGGCGTGCAGCTGAACATGGCGCGGGCCCTGTCCAAGCACTACGACCGCTGCAGGGTGTGCTGCTGATCCTCATCTCCCCTTGTGGTGGCCCGGTCTTCGCCGGGCGACGAGCTCATCGACGGCGTCCTGATGGACGTGCGCGGGGAGACGTACGAGACCTGGGACGACCTCAAGGTGTACTGCCGGT